>NZ_JAEHBX010000035.1:0-53645 GCF_016483395.1 Bacillus cereus group sp. N21 | reverse complement strand
GAGCTCCGATTGAATATCGAATCTCGATGGCTGCATAGTCTTTTTTTACAGCTGTCCACTTGACGGGGGTAAGACCAAACCAACTTATGGAACAGCCCTTTTATTTTTGATACCTATTAATCATGTAATTTGTTTAAAAACTCAGTGAAATTACTTGCCACATAAAATACATTTTCTCTTGCTACTTCCTCTGCTTCTTCCGCTGTAATCCCTTCACTTTCCATCAGCGTTTCTTTTTCCCATGCATCTTCATGTTCCCAAAAGACAACAATTGGTTTGTCTTCATGATTTTTATAATCAAAACAGATTAAATTTCCTGCTGGATCATTCATAAATGGAAATAGCTTTATTTTCATTCTATTATCCCTCTTCATTCGCATAACTCGTTACAGTTTTATGTACCTTGTTAGTTATTCTATATGGGTAATATTCTTTGATTACTTATCGACACATCATCAATGACAATCGCACACAGTACATTATCATAATCAATACAAAAACCAATCTTTTTGTTGCAATGGAAATAAAAAGCCCCGTAGAGATTGTTTTCTCTGCAGAGCGTTCAACATTTTTAAAGGGATTAATGACACCAAACTTATAAAATACTAATAACCTATTTATTAAATATCATCATCATCCCAAATTGCATCAAATTCCTCATCTGTCATGTCACTATCCTCTTTTAAATGCGGAGCATAATAATGCCCATTAGCATCTAAAATATATTCAACTTGTTCTTTTTCATCCGAAATAATGATGGTATACTCATCCTCTGCTTCATATACAGTAGGAACTATACTAACCAAAACTAGCCATGCAATTCCCTTAACACCATCAAACCAATCGTATGCTTTAATGGTTCTTTCCAAACTATTATTGATTGTGCCTGATAATTTGTATTCTTCTTTATAATCTTGGGCTATTTTTAATACCTGATCAGTTGATAATTTAGTTTTCATTAGCTTTCCTCTCATTCTGTGAAGCCTTTCCAATCCTGTGATGGCCAGACTCCGTACCTTAATCTATGGATATATCTTTGAGAAAATAATATTTCTGCTTCAGAAAATCCATCTTTATTTCTCATAATTTCATTGTAAACATACTCTTCTCTTTCAAGTGTTGATTGTTTCAAATAGTTTTCTTTTCCCAGTTCTCTCCATTGTTTCGCATGATAAGATTCATGTAATGCACTAAGATATGTTGGCTTCCGCCTTAAAACAATTTGTCCTGTTTGAGGATCAAAACCTGCTGCAGCGCTACTTGGTAAAATGTTTTCTTTTTTATCAAGTACAACTTTTATATTATTTTCAGACATTTCTCGTTTGAATATTTTAAGTTGACAAACATTCATAAGCCTTTGTCCGTTCGATGCTATTCTAACCTGTCCACTTACTGGCATTTCTTCCCACGACTTGAAATCAAGTTGCGCAATTTCGTCCGTATCCTTAATTCCATCAATTTCCTTACTAACTCCTGAACCAGCATTCCCTATTCTCGTAGCAAGCGAATCCTCAATCCCCTGAATCTTACCATCCATAAACTTAGTACTCTCTGCATGGCGCGTATTAACCCACTCGGTAACCTTCCCTGGGCCACCTTGCTTCCCTATCAATGCACCGTCTCCAGCTGCTTCAACGCCTTTGAAGGAAGCTGTTACATAATCTACACCCTCGTCTATTTTTGGGCCAAGCTGATACATTTTTTCATTTCCGTATTTTTCTGCTTTTAGGCCTGCTAGTCTCATGTGGTCAAGCGTAATATTTTTGCTGTCCTGCAATAATTGTACTTGGTTTAAAAGTAGTTTCTCTATCTCATCTTTTTCTAATAACGCAAGGTTAATTATTAATTTGATTCTTTTACAATTCCCCTCTACTATCATCATACACTGTACACAGCCATTATTATCTATAAAACACTTCATGCATTTATATAATTTTAATGTATCTTTTCTATGCTAAAGCGCAAAAAAGCACTCGTCGTCTATTGTAGACAATCAAGTGCTTTAAGTTCATTTATATTCTTATGGTCATATGGACGCAATTTCATGAAGTTCTTACTTCTTACAATAGATTTCAAAGAGGAAGTGTCCGTATAATAACACTTGTATCAAGTCGTTTCATGCCATTCTAAAAAAAGAATTACACTGCACACAATATGTTATGTTTAAGCAAACAACTCTAGCATTATTGCAATACATTGAGAGATTTTATAACTGTAAGCGAATCTATATTTACATCCGTTATAAAACTCCTCAAGCAATAAAAATCGGGTTAAAGAAATCGCTTAGATTTAACTTTTTTGTGTCCACGATATTGACTCAAATTCAATATTGATATTATGTAGCAAACCATCTTCGTTATTTTGTAATGTAGTTATGTTCTATTTAAATTTTAATTTAGGAATTCAAATAATTTATAGTTTTTCAGTAAAATTATGCTCCTGATTTTAAAACTTCTTAAGAGTGTCTTAATCTATTCATTCCTTTAATAAAACTTAAAATGGAATCTTTACTTAACATCAAATTACTTAGGTATAGTAAAAAATCAAATTCATCCTCATCATCACCAAAAGTTAAAACGAATGGGCTTATATATGGTTTATATGTAATATCACATACAACCTTATCTGTTATTTTAACTTGAAAATTACGTTTCCCATCATCTGTTCTCTCATTTATACAGATTATCTCATCAGGAATTGCCTCATATTTCTTCTCATTATATATAAAAAAGAATTTATCTGAATCAACATAAATACCTATCAATTGTCCATCTTCACTAAATCCTCCCACGCCTTGTCTAACTAACTGTACTTTATTTTTTTCAACTATTGAATATCCGCTAGGTTCTAATATAATATATGTGCCAGTCTTAGAGTAATTATTCAGTATTATCATAAGCTCCTCCTAATGCACTAATCCTAATAGTGTATTTATTACATCATCTTTTTGCATTGATTTTTCAATTATAATTTTCCATACTTGTTCATCTGATTCATAAATTCCTTTATCAATGTATGAATCTTTTATCTTATTAAACATACTTTCAGCTGTTGGTCCTATTGGATTACCGTATTTTTTAATATTTCTTTCCTCTAAACCGGCTCTCTCCTCAGCAGTCATATTTCCCCTTGCGGCAATTTTTTGCTGATTACGTGCTTCTACAACATGTTTAGCTATATCTTCTTTAGAAAATCCTTCAGCTGTCATTCTTTCTATATCACTTTCTAATTGTTTAGATGCTTCAAGATAATCCTTTCTTACATTTTGCATTTCTTTTGTCCACTCAACATTTGTAAAATCGTATTCTGATTTATGATATGCAGTACCTTCATTTGGTAAATATCCATAGGATCCATTATCATCAGCGTGTATCTGTTTAAGTACTTCTGGCTTTACCTCCTCTAAAGGTATACCTTCACCAGTTTTTCCAACGCCAGTTTTACCTGCTCCCTTAGCAAGCGAAGCCTCAATCCCCTGAATCTTACCATCCATAAACTTAGTACTCTCTGCATGGCGCGTATTAACCCACTCGGTAACCTTCCCTGGGCCAGCTTGCTTCCCTATCAATGTACCGTCTTCAGCTGCTTCAACGCCTTTGAGTGTAGCTGTTACGTAATCTGCACCCTCGGCCATTTTTCCGCCAAGCTGATACATTTTTTCATTTCCGTATTTTTCTGCTTTTAGACCTGCTAGTCTCATGCGGTCAAGCGTAATATTTTTTCCGTCTCGCCATGATTGTACCATATTTTTCCCTTGATTTGGATTAAAACTCGTTGCTTCCTCTTGTAATTTCCCGAATGATCCAAAAGCTTTGAATCCTTTTATAGCTGCTCCAGCACTCGCAATATCGAAGACACCAAAAACATATCTTTCTACTTTTTCTCCTTGACTTAATTTCCGGTGTGTTCCCCAGTCTTCTCCGTCATGGGCACTTTTTACTTGGAGCCCGCCAAATACCAGTGATGCTGCAACCCCTAATGGTGGACAAATGAACATTGCTCCGACTGTTAGAACTCCTAATCCAAAGTCACGCCATGCCTCTAGTTGTTTTTGCTCATCCTCTATTGATCTGTATTCAAACCCTCGCGTCGAAGGAACACGTTTTCTGTATTCTTCATAGTCAAGCTTCATGTTTGGATCTTTTCTTTTCCATTCTTCATATTCAGCATGAAGAACTTTATCAAATGCACGTGAGTCTTTGAAAATATCATCCACCGTTATTTTAGGTTTTGTTGTTGTGATCGTTTGCGGTGTGCTACCATAACTATATGAACCTGGTACTGTAGTTGTTGTTGTAGAGCCAATTCTGTTTGTAGTTTCAAATTTTTCAATGGACAAGTCTCTCATTTTTTGTGCAAATTGATCCATTGTTACAACAAATGGTTTATCGATATGATCATAAACGACTCCTCCTGCGTCATCACAATATTTTTGTAGAGTGGTATAAGCATCATGTAATTTCGCAATTGTAACAGCCTGATCTTTATGATGAAAATAAATACTTCCATCTGAATCAAGAGCATGTATTCTTTCCTGTACATCTTTTAAAAGACCATTCACTTGATCTAATTTTACGAATGTATCTTTTGTGATTTGGTTCAAGCCATCTTTCATATCTACCCAATCTTTCGGCTTATAACTAACATCCATGTTTCTTCCATCCCCCATTCCCGTATCAGCCGTAGTTATTCTTGAGGTTGTAATTTATTATGTAATTCTTCATCCTGTGTTTGCATTTCTTGGCGAACAACCTCTACAATGGATGCCGCTCGGTTATAATGGTCTGCTAGTTCCAATATTTTATTTAATATTTTCGGATACACGTCTATAACTCGCATCGCTTCTCCTTCAAGATAGAATTGACACTTCTCTAGATTTTTCGCATTTGTCGCTATAGCACCTGAATAAATGTTATATATGCTTTGAAGACGTCTTATAATGTCTTCTATCTCATCATAATTCAATACAATTTCTGAACTGCTACTTGCTCCGCCATCTTCCATTGGTATTTGCATTAATTTCGTCCTCCTAACGAGAATTGTCGTGGATCACTTATTTTTTTATACGGCATTTTTAAAACATCATATAACTTCTTATTCACCGCATACAGACTAGCCCATTCATAACGCTTACGTTCTACTTCTATTTGAATAAAATCTTTCCCCTCTGTAAAGTACAAGAAGCATTCCCATTTCCCTCTATCTTCTGCTCTTCGACTTCGCGGGCGAGACACTGTTTCGATAGCTAGTAAATCCTTTTCAGATAAATCCATTTCTTCAAAAGTTTGCTGCTCTTTTTCTGTCATCTTCTTTGTAAAAAAGGTATCTTCTATTTCTCTTGGTTCTCGCATTAAAAATGGAATCCGTTCTAATAATGAAAAATAGACATCTCGCTTCGCTATGTAATGAATTTCATATTCTTCATTTTGTTTTCGTTCTGTTAAAACAGCTACTCTGTCTTTATCTTGTGGCAAAAATCCAATTAATAGATTATTAATTCGCGTATACTCTTGGCTTTCTTGATATGCCTTCAGTAATTCAATCAACTGAAAAGCCGCTGGTGTCAGCCCATTATTCTCTGTAACAAGCCCTTTCTCTTTCAATTTCGCTGTTGCTTTCGTTATGCAGTCTTCATCAGTTAAAGCAAGAATTTCACGCTCTTGTAAGCCAAATATGTACGTAACTCCAGCTGCACCAGCTAATGTGTATAGTTCAGCAGGTGTAAAGCTCCACACGTCTTTTCCCATCTGTTTTATCCTCCTCTCTATTTCAATCTTTTTATATTTTCTACTTCAGCCCTATTTGTAAAGGAATGAATGTTCTTATCAAGCTCCTTAAGCGCCTTTGTCTGTCCTTCAAGTGCATCTGCGACTTCAGAATTGTACTGGATGAGCAATTCTAAATAACATAAAAAGGCATCTCGTGTTTTCCCGCTCCAACGAGTTCCTGTCACATATGCTTGTAAAGCTTTCACCTGCTCGAGCGAATCTTTTACACCTTTTTCAATTTGTTCTGCATAAGAAATGGCACTTGATACTTCACTTCCATGAATCTCAATCTCTTGACGATGCATATTCTTATTCCCTCATTTCCTTAATCTCTACATTGCTTTACCGATTATTTCAGCCTCCGAAAAATTTCTTTAATGCTTCAGCTGCTTCCTTATCTTCCGCATCTGCCTTTGCCTTATATTCCGTCCATTTGTGGTACGCTTTATTTTTCGCAGCTGCCACATCATCTAATGTTGTTTTGAAATAACGTATTAACTCTGATAGTTCTGAATCCTTTTCTCGTCTTTTTACTACAAACTCACGGGCTGGTATTTTATCTTGTGGTAATTCTTGCCCCATTCCCTCATAAGCTGTCTTTGCGGATTCAACATCGTGAATTAGCTTTTTTAACTCATTTTCTTTATCCTTTAAATATTCATACAATTTATCGTAATTATCACGCTTTCTTTCACTATCCGTATACCCGATATGAAGAAAGTTACCGATGGAATCTATCATGTTCTCTCCCATATTTCTTCCCCCTTTATTTCCTATAAGAAAACAACGAAAGCTTCTAAGTATTATTCATCATTACATCTTGTTATCTTATTCAAAATTTTATTTGTATAATGAATATTTTTCATATTGATATTTTACCAAAAAATAGTAGGCGTTTCACTAGTTATTAAAATAAAATACTTGATTACTCCAGTTAAGATAATAAAGAAGAGAGGCCTCCCATCAGGCCTCTCCTTACTTCAACTTCCCTTCAAAAACAATTTTTCTCCCGCACGGTTCTACAACTGTTTGTCCATCTTTCTTCACTTCATGAAAGATCGGCTCTTCCATACGGCGAGAAGGTGCATATCCTTCACGTTCCATACGTGCTAAACAATCTGTAATGCTTTCGTTCTCTTGTACTTCAAATTTTTTCTTATTAGGTTGTTTTGTCATGCCCTAACCTACTTTCTATTTTTCTTGATGCGAATTGACTTTTCATATATGTGATATATAGAAGTGCAATAATTGCCATTATTATCATAACTGCTATAAAAAAGCTTGTATACTGTATTTTTTCTATAAATACGCCTCCTAATACAGGTCCCATAATACTTCCTATACTAAAGGCAATTCCGGATAATATATTCCCTGCTGGCAGTAAGTGTCTTGGTAATAAATCCGTCATAAAGCCAAGTCCTAATGAGAAACATGAACCGATTACCATTCCAGCTAAGAGCATGCACCCAAATACAATCCAATAATACCCGTCAAACACCGCAGCAAGTAAGAAAACTACTGTACTGATGCTGAATGTCCACGTTAAAATGCGATCTCTTCCATATTTATCACTTAATATACCAAGTGGAATTTGTGTAATAATTCCCCCGATTGCAAATGCGGGTAATAAGAAGGATACATCAGAAACAGACCAACCTTTTCGAAGTGCATATACTGGCAAATTACTATTCAGCATTGCTTCTAACGCACCGTATGCCAAAGGTCCCATAAGTGCAATCCACGCAAGTACAAATACTTGCTTATAACGAGAAAGCGATGATTCATTTTCTTTCCCTGTTTCATCTTGAGCTGGAAAAGCATTTTTAGTTGGAAGTAATAGCAACCACCCTATTAAGCAAAGAATCGTCGATACAATAAATGGAGTTGCAAGTCCATATTGAACAGTACTCGCTAAGTATGGTCCTACTGCAAAACCGATACCAAAAAACACTCCATATATAGATACTTGTCTTCCAATTTTACTTGGATCAGATGTCGTTGTAATCCACGTTTGTGTTCCAACATGTAACATATGATCCCCTATTCCTACTAGAAAGCGAAGTAAAAACCATATCCAGAATGAAAATGTTTGTGTAAAAAAGAATAATGAAATGATAACGAGAAATCCACCGATTACGATAATTGGCTTCATTCCAAACCGCTGCATCGTTTTTTCAAGCCATGGCGAAATAAATAATATTCCAATATATAACGCAGTTGCATGGATTCCATTAATACTAGAACGAATTCCTTCTTGTTCAAAAATCATTGCGATAGCTGGTAGAAGCATCCCTTGTGACAATCCAGAAATCGCAACAATTCCAACCATAATCCAAAATGTAAATCGTATTGACATCCTGTTCCCTCTCCCTTTACATGTTCACCAATTTTCATTATAAAGTGAAACTTTAATCAGTGGGGGTTTTTTTTCATCCCCACTGATTATTAGCCCTCATCAATCGGACTTTTACGGCAGCCCGTCCCCCACCTAACTTCTTTGCTCTTGCTGAATTTTGAGGTGGGGGTCTTACTGCCCGCAAATAGCGGGATAAACTTTTTTCAAGAATGAGTGTGTGAATATCAACATAAAAAAGAAGTTAAAAGATTACTCTTCTAACTTCTTAACCATCCCAAATTTGTGCTTTTACAATATGATTAAAATGTTTAAAAAACGGGCTTCCATATAAGATAGGACCATAAAAGAAATTATACATAGCAACACTTGGTATATATTGTACTTGCGAGTGTGGAGCAAAAGGCTGTTCGTAAACTTGCATATACGTAGGATGAATAAATACTTTTGTATATGAATGACTGCTATATGGTGAGTGAACTATAAAAAAAGGTTCATGTATCCTTTGCGCTAACATATTCATTGCAAATTCCCCTTTAGATACAAATATTATAGTATATGTAACATTTGCATTTTGGAGAATGTATTATTTTCCCAACCAATTTGTAACATACTGTGTAAATTCATCTAAACAGTCAATAAACGGCGAATGCCCACAATCCTCTAATATAACCAATTTTGCATTTGGAAGATGTTTAGCTAATTCTTCTCCAACCACTTGTGGGACCACATAATCACGATCTCCTTGTACGACAAGAGTTGGAACTTGCAGACGGTGGATATATCCATTTCCAGGAACGACTCCATTATGTTCATCTGAAATATTAAATGTAATTAAAGCATAGTTTACATCAACAAAATTACGCTGCGTTAACATATCATCTAAATATTTTTCATAGCGCTCTGGATCTGGTTTGTTATGTGTATAAATAAGTAAGTCCCAGACCGTTCGATAATAGAGCTTGTTCATATTTTTAATGGCATCTAGTACAGGAGTAATTTGAACAGGATCTTGTGCAATTTCTTCTTTTGTTTTTAATAACGTGGATACGATAGGCTGACCATTAATATCCTTTTTAAAGATTGGATATCCTTTCATTCCGACTGATTCTACCAAAATGAGTTTCTCTACAAGCTCCGTATGGCAAGCCGTAAACTCCATTGCGACGCCACCACCCATTGACCAGCCCATCAGTGAAAACTTCTTCAATTGTAGCTCGTCTATAAATAACTTTACATCATCTGCAAAGTCTTGCAATGAATCTATTGGCTTATTGTATGTTGATTTCCCAAAGCCTCTTAAATCAATGGCATAAATATGATATTCATCTTGTAATTTCTCAATGACTAAATCCCAATGCTGTGAAGATGTCATATTCCCGTGAATGAGTATAAGTATTTCTTTATTTCGCCTTCCAACTTCTTGGTATGCGATTGTTTCTCCATTTGATAACGAAACAAATTCCATTGTTGCAGGCTTAATCATCACACATTCCCCCATCCAACTATAATAGAAAGAAAATTGTAAACTTATTTTTAGAATACCATATAGAATGTATGTTCTCAATATGAAAACTATACAAAATTTTTACATAAAACAACATATCTATTGCTAGACAATTATGGTAAAGAGGTATATAGTTAGCTAGGTAACTAATTTGAAAGGATTAAATACATGGACGAAAAACAACATTTTTTTCACATTGTCAGTCAAACTTCTCGAAAGTTTACTAAGAAATTTAATGAACGTGTGTCACCAACAGGTTTATTTAGTGCACAATGGGCTGTTATTTTCCGAATCAATCAAACGGGGCCTTGTACACAAACTGAGCTATGTCAATACTTAAACGTTGAATCTCCAACGATGACTCGTACATTAACACGTATGGAAACGATGGGATGGATCATTCGAACTGAGGGGAAAGATCGCCGTGAAAAGCTCATTTCCTTATCAGAAACAGCATTAGAAATGATTCCTGTATGGCAAGAAGAAGTTGATACTTTTGAAGAAAAAACGTTGCAGGATATTAATGAAGAAGACTTGCAGCGAGCATTTCAAGTACTAGAAGCTATTATTAAAAATTTAGATGATTAATTGGAGGGATGACGATGCAAAGTAAGAGACTTTGGACGAAGGACTTCCTTGGAACTTGTTTTAGTAGTCTGTTTCTCTTTTTAACGTTTTACATGCTTATGACCACCCTGCCCGTCTATGTAATAGACGGATTGAAAGGAAAACCAGAAGAAATTGGTTTAGTCGCAACAGTATTCCTTATTTCTTCTGTCCTATGCCGTCCGTTTACCGGGAAGTGGCTTGACGATTTAGGGAGAAAGAAAATATTATTTATTTCACTTTCGTTATTTTTAGCAGCTACCGTGATGTATTTCGGTGCACAAAGTTTATTTTTATTACTTGCCCTGCGCTTCCTTCACGGGATTGGGTTTGGAATGGCGACTACAGCAACAGGTACGATTGTCACAGATGTCGCACCGCCCCATCGACGCGGTGAAGCACTTGCCTATTTTGGTGTATTTATGAGTCTGCCGATGGTAATCGGTCCTTTTTTAGGTTTAACGATTATTTCGCACTTTTCATTTACTATTCTATTTATCGTTTGTTCTGTATTTTCATTACTAGCATTTCTATTAGGTTTACTTGTAAATATTCCACATGAAAAGCCAGTAAGTAAACAAAAACGTGAACGAATGAAATGGAAAGATTTAATTGAACCTTCTTCAGTTCCAATTGCACTAACAGGATTTGTTTTAGCATTTTCTTATAGTGGCATTTTATCTTTTATTCCTATTTATGCAAAAGAAATTGGTTTAGGAGAAGTTGCAAGCTACTTCTTTATTGTGTACGCACTCGTTGTTGTACTTTCTCGTCCATTCACAGGGAAAATATTTGATCGTTTCGGTGAAAATATACTTGTTTATCCTTCGATTATTATTTTTACAATTGGAATGTTCATCTTAAGCCAAGCACAAACGTCATTTTGGTTCCTTGGTGCAGGTGTATTAATTGGTTTAGGCTACGGAACATTAATTCCAAGTTTCCAAACCATTGCTATTTCCGCGGCTCCAAACCATCGACGCGGCTCAGCAACAGCCACTTATTTCTCATTCTTTGATAGCGGTATTGGTTTTGGTTCTTTCATATTAGGTATAGTAGCTGCACAAACAAGTTATCATAATATGTACTTCATAGCAGCCATTATCGTTGCATTCACATTACTTATTTATTATGGTCTACATGGCAGAAAACAAAAGTTCAAAAAGCAACATACAGACAGAAAATTATCAGCTTAATGTTAATAAGGAAAGTAAACTCCTCTGTTTACTTTCCTTATTTTGTATTTCTAAGAAAACGAGCGTATACTTACTGTAGAAATAACAAGGAGGTACATAGATGAACTTTAAAAAATCTCCCCTTTTATTGCTCATACTTACACTACTATTTATAGTAACTGGGCTTGGATTTGCATTTTTCAAACAAAACAAAGTCTCTCCTTCTAAAGAGAACGTGACAAAAGAAAATTGGTTACAAGACCCCTACTTACGTTGGTCATACACACATATGAAAGAATTAGCGTTAACGAGCGAAGTGAAAAATAATCCTATGCAAGTATCCCCATTCCCTACTGCATTACAAAACTTAGATGATTTTTCTGTTAAAAAGGAAAATGGAGGCAATATTCCTTTAAAAAAACTATTAGATGAGAATAAAACAGATGCATTTGTCATTGTACATAACGGAAAACTTGTTTACGAGCATTATTTCAATGGATATAAACAAAATAGGCCGCATGGAATGGCCTCTTTAGCAAAAGTATTTACTGGTGCACTTGTACAATCATTAACCGAAGAAGGACTCATCAATGTACACAAGACCGCTGAAACATATGTCAAAGAATTACGAAATACACCTTTCGGGAAAGCAACAATTCAACAATTAATGGACATGCAGGTTTCTGCTGAATACCCGACACATGGGTATATACAACCGGGATTAGAAAATCAAGATGCACAGTTATATTTAGCTAGTAATATTCTTCCTCGTGCTAAAAACTATGATGGCCCAACGAAAATTTATGATATGTTACGAGAAGCAAAAGAAACAGCATCACCTGGAACTGCATTTTCTTATAATAACGGCTCATCTGAAACACTCGGCTGGATTATACGGACAGTGACCGATAAATCATTAGCCGAAAATGTAAGTGAACGAATTTGGTCCAAAATAGGTATGGAAGAAAATGCGTATTATGTTACGGATGAAACAGGAGTTGAACAGGCAAGCGCTGGTTTAAACGCCACTGCAAGAGATATGGCCAGATTTGGGCAATTGATTTTACATAACGGTCGCTATCATGACATGCAAGTTCTCCCTTCCTCTATTTCGGAAAGTGTAAAGAGCGTACAAGAAGGCGAATTAGCAATCGGGCCAGGTGCACCTATTTCTTATCATAATCAATGGTGGATTCCTCATAACGAACAGGGCGCTTTTGAAGTGTTAGGAAGTTACGGACAATGCCTCTATATCGATCCAAAAGCAAATATGGTGATTGTACACTTTTCATCAAATGCTAGTCCGAGCAGTGATGTCCATTCTACTTACTCCAATATGTATATACAAATTGCAAAACACTTAGAAAAGCTTTCACAGGAGTGAAAGCTTTTCTGCTTTCTTTTAATTATCTGAATCTTCAGTTTAATAGAGGTTATTTCTTCAACCACCGCGAATATTTTAAAGAAATAAACTTAAGGAGGTTGATTAATTTGTTTCGTTCTTTTACAAATGGTTGTGTTGCGCTTGTGCAGCGCTTTTTACCAGAACCCTTTATTTTATCCTGTTTATTAACAATTTTTGTTATCTTCTTTGGGATGTTTGCAACGCAGCAATCACCAGTAGAAATGATTGCCCATTGGGGGAATGGCATTTGGGGACTTTTAGCCTTCGCCATGCAGATGGCACTTGTTCTCGTTACAGGTTCTGCCTTAGCTAACGCTCCGCTTATTCGTAAAGGCTTAGCAAAGGCTGCACAATTGCCGAAAACAAGCGGACAAGGTATTATTGCTATTTCTATTGTCAGTTTGCTTGGCGCATACATAAACTGGGGATTTGGTATTGTTGTGTCCGTTTTATATGCAAAAGAAGTTGCAAAGCATATAAAGGGATTAGACTACCGTCTCGCAATTGCTTCTTCTTATTCTGGGTTCCTTATTTGGCACGCTGGACTTTCTGCCTCAATTCCACTTACTCTAGCATCCGGTGGTGAAACATTAATCAAAACAACTGCTGGAAGTATAAAAGAGGCCATCCCCATAACAGAAACATTATTTTCACCGTATGCGCTTGTTCCTGTTATCATCTTCTTATTCACCATGCCACTTATAAATAGAGCGATGCACCCTGATGCAAAGCATACGATTACTGTTGATCCGAGTGTATTTCAAGAAGAAGCGGCTACCCAAGAAATAGAGGCTCGTACATTTGCTGAGAAAATGGAAAATAGTATTTGGATGACTGTCTGCATTGGTCTCTTAGGAATTATCTATATTATTCATTACTTTAGTACGAAAGGTTTTAATCTTACACTCGATATTGTTATTTTTATGTTGCTAATCGCCGGTCTTATTTTCCACCGTACTCCTATCCAATATATTCGCGCCTTTTCAGATTCAACGAAAAGCGCTTCCGGAATTTTATTGCAATTCCCATTTTACGCTGGAATTATGGGCATGATGATTGGTGCAAATAGCGAAGGACTTTCACTTGGAGGAGCTATTTCAAACTTCTTTATTCACATTTCAAATGAAACTACTTTTCCCTTATTCACATTTTTAAGTGCGGGAATTGTAAATATTTTTGTACCATCTGGGGGCGGTCAATGGGCTGTACAAGCTCCTATTATGATCCCAGCAGGCGCTGAACTTGGCGTCCCCGCTGCTAAGACAGCGATGGCCATTGCATGGGGTGACGCTTGGACGAACTTAATTCAACCGTTTTGGGCATTACCCGCATTAGCAATTGCTGGTTTAAGCGCACGCGATATTATGGGATTCTGTGTAATTAACTTACTTTATGCAGGTGTAGTTATCGGTTTATGTTTCCTTTTTATTTGATTTTAAAACATACAAAAAAGCTAGTTTTATACTAGCTTTTTTACATAATAACTATTATTGTGATTGTTCATTTTCAATACATATAATCACATTTTCCCATTCCCTAGTAGTGAAATTTAAACTCCCGTACCCAAATAATTCTGTACATACATTTTCTATACTCGAAGGGTTTGCTCGTAAAAGATCCCACCGTAATGCTTTGGGTAAGTCATACATCTTATACTCCTTGCTTTCTTTAATAGCCCCATCGACTTCCCGTTCACAAATTCCCCTTACTAAATAATCAACTCTTAGTTCTTGATACACTTTTTGAAACATCTCGCTATGGTGTTTCAATTGAAGCAAACAAGCAATATATGTACGGAACAATTCATCAGTACGATTACAGCATCTCATTATGTTTTCTATTTCACTCATAATTTTTTAGCCTTTTCTTGCATTTCTAGCAGCCACTTTTCCCGTTTTATCGCTTTACTTGTTTTTACAGATTGAAAGACTGAACGTTTTATTTGGCGTATACCACAAAATCGTAAAATCCCCTTTTTCATAATCACCCAATCAGCAGAGCGATATAAGAGTGCCACGTACCATAACGGCGAATCTAAAGTATTAATAACCCATGCTTTTTTTCCTATGAGTAATCCTTTTGGTAACGCCCCTTCATATTTATAAGCAAACCCTGTAACAAAAACGCGATCAATAAACCCTTTCAAAATAGCTGGCATTCCCCACCACCATATTGGATAAATAAAAATAAAAAAATCTGCCTCTTTGATCAATTTTCTGTATTTCGCTGTCTCTTCTTCATATACTAAATCACGTCTTCTCTTATCTTCATTAAAAATAAGTACTGGGTTAAATTGTTCCTTATATAGGTCAAGCAATGTAACAAAATGATTTGTTTTTTGCAGTCCTTTTTGTACATTTTCTAATATAGCTGCATTGAAACTAGATGGATTGGGATGTGCATATATGATTAGTACATTCATCTCCAAACAACACCTTTCCTTAAATTCCCTTTTGACTCCGCCTGGTTTGCATGATATTCTAATACATGTCAAGTAGCAAGCCTACATGACACAACAACTGACACCTACTCGGCGAAGGTGTCTCTTTTCGTTTTTAGCCGAATGAAATGCCTCTTTCAGGGCATATTCAACTTTTGACACTACACACTCAACACCATTCCCTTGTATCAGGCTGCTTCTGCAGTCTTTTACTCTACATACTCCTTTTAATTTTCAGATAAATCATAGCATGAAAAAAGAGAGCCTAGCTCCCTTTTCGCGCCTTATAATATACCCCTTTTTCAGCATAGAGGTATTCTTCATCAGCTAAAGTAATTTTCCCATCCAGTTTCAATTCGTCTAATAACCTTGATAAATAAAATTGGTGTAACATTTTTTTCGTGAATTTTCCTTCATGATGCGAAACGATATGTTCTTGAATATCTAATAGTGATATTGGTTTATCTTGCTCCATCATATATTCATATACTGCATTACGCAGCTTTACGTATTTTTCAAGTGTCACAGTACAATTGCAACCCCTTTCTTCTTATTCTGTTGTTTTTAGAATCGGTTTTTTTGCAACAAAAAAACCTCTTCGATAAGAAGAAGTTACGTATTTATCTTCGTCTTATCTCCCAGAACAAATATGTTCTGCTGGAATTAGCACCTGCATCGCGGTTGCTGGGTTTCATCGGGCCAGTCCCTCCACCTCTCTGGATAAGAAAATATTCACTTTATAGCCTACTATAGCCATTTTCATTTCAATTGTCAAATCATATAAAGTGAAACTTTAATCAATTGAACCATTACTATCTGTAATAGCAGGGATAAAACATTTAAAACAAGTTATATTTTCTTTTCTAACGCTCATACTAGAAGTGTATGCAATAGAGTGGAACTTTAATCAGTGGGGGTTTTCTTCATCCCCCACTGATTATTAGCCCGACCAATCGAGCTTTTACGGGCAGTTTAACTCCCACCTAACTTCTTTTCTTTCACCGAATTTTGAGGTAGGAGTATTACTGCCCACAAATAGCGGGATAAAGGAGGAATATATAATGAGCAAAAACGCACGTGGATATGTTCAAGATTCTTATCATTCTTTACATGGAGCAAAACAATCTTTAGAAAACGCATTACAAACAGTCGAAAAAAGTGATAATCGAGAACGTATAGAACAATCATTACAGGCTGTGGAGCACGCCTTACAAAAATGTGATCATGCGGTTCATATTTTGGAACAAGAATAAATACATCCCATCTATTTACTAGGTGGGATGTAACTCAAATGGCATACTAAAACAGTATTGCCGTGACAATTAAAAAATATACAGAATTAACGATTTCTAAAACCCCTACTTTTAAAATAGATATTTTCTTACCATATAATATAATTGCTCGAACTAGACTAGGTATAAAAACTAGAGAAAGCCATGGGTTTACTACAAACAATGCAACAGTTAAGAAAATGTGATATCCCCATGATACATAGCGATATGTCGGGTTATTCTTTTCACGTATCATTGTTTTTACATAAAATGTACTACCTAAAAAGTATAAAAAAGAAGTTGCTGCAATCCAACATGCTGTTTCATCAATTGTTTTCATTGAAAAATAATAACTAATCAAACCGCCCGTGCAGAAAACAAGTATTGCACAAATATCATTTACTAAAGCTCGTTCCCTTTTTTGACGAGCAAAATATATATTCACAAAAAAGAGCGGAATCATAACAGCTGCGAAGAAAAGAATTCTCCACTCGTATAGTAAAGATAGTATACCGAAGACACATGCAATAATAAAATAAATAATTGCTGAATGTAAAAATGCTTTCTTTCGCGGTTGCTTCATGTACATTAAAAATGGATATGTTGCTAAATAGATAAATAACCAAGCGATAAAGAGTGGAATATGATAGAAAGTAGCTTTACCAAGTATTACACTAAGTATAAATGGAATCAGCAGCATCCCCCATGCACCGTGCTGCTTTGGAACAACTAGCTTCATGAATAAGGCATCTCCTCTTTGAATTTTTTCTCATTTACTATTATATAAAAAATCTCATATAAAAATCGAAGCATATTAAATCGATTTCTTGACATTTTTCACATTATAATATGTATGAAAAAATGCTTCTCACCAGTGGTAAGAAGCATGAAAGAGGCAAACGAATATGTAAGTCGCGACCCTACTTTATATTCTTATGCTTTATGATATGTACTTATGCTTTGTTTACTTGAGATAATAGCTCTTTATCATCATCTAAAATTCCATATTTCTTTTTAAACCTTGTAATAATTCTAATCCACGATGAGCTAAACAAAACAAGAAAAATTACATTTGAGAGTGCATGAGCTAGATCAAAGTAAAAACTTGCAGCGTAGTATGCAATAAAGTCTTTCCATATTAATCCTTCTAAAAAGCCAAGTATCCCCCACAAGTTCATAATCCAGCCAAAAACAAAGCCGGCTATGAACCCATAGATGACTCTCCCCCATAACTTTCTCATTATAAATGTATTTCGAAGTAAACCAGCTATAAAGCCTATCATTCCCCAAGAAAACATTTGCCACGGTGTCCAAGGCCCCTGTCCTAAAAATATATTAGATACAAGTGCTGCCGTTGCCCCAATCATAAAGCCTGTTTCACTTCCAAAAACAATTGCAGATACAATAATAACAAAAGATGTTGGTTGTACACTCGGTATAATGGAAAACGGTACACGACTAACTGCTGCTATTGCTGCTAAAACAGCTACAATGACTATTTCACGTGAAACAAATGCTTTCCTCTCAAATCGTATATAAAAAGGTAACATGATAATGGATAATAAAAATAAACTACACCAAATATAATATTTATCTGTTACAAAAGAAGTAAAGAGAAGCGTACTTATTACAATAATGAAACTAAGCATTATGAGAGAAAAATATCGTTTGGACACGATTGGTACACATCCTCCCACGTTAATGCATAAGGTAATTGCTTGCGAATAAAACGATTAATAGATGTTGTATAAAAGAAATTATCACTAAAGAATTTCTTTGGTGTATCATCCATAATTACGTTCCCATCAAATAACATCATACAATGATCAACATATTTAGCTGCAAATTCAATGTCATGTGTTGCCATCACAATTGTTGTTCCTTCTTTTTGTAACTCTTGAAACAGCACACCTAATTTTTCTTTTTTTTCTGGATCAAGCCCTTTTGTCGGTTCGTCTAGTAATAATAAATTTGGCTTCGATAATAAAGCCGTACATAGTGCGATTAACTGTTGTTCTCCCCCACTACAATCATGTGGATGACGATCTCGAATAGAATGAAGCCAAAATCTTTTCAACATATCTTCTGCGATTTCTTTCCCTATATCACCATATAATTCATTTGCTCTTTCAAAAACTTCATCCCACACCGTCTCAAATGTAAAATGATAATATGGATGTTGCGATACAAAACCTATTCTTTTAAATCGTTCCTTTGAATCAATTTTATGAATCTCCGTTCCGTTCCACCGTACTTTTCCTCTTCTAGTTTTGTTTAATCCTGCCAAGATGGTTAAAAGTGTTGATTTTCCAGTACCATTTTTCCCAACAAGCGCAGTCCACTTCCCTTGTTCAATTGATAAGGTTAAGTCCCGTAAAATAAAAGGGCTATTTTTTTCATATTGAAAGGATATATGTTTTACTTGTAAAATCACTTCTTTTTTTTCTGTTTGCGATATAACTGGCACTTCATGTTCGATAGGTAACTCGGAATGAATTTGTGTTTGTGCTCCCCTTACCGTAAAGGGTATTTGCTCTACATTCCATTCTAAAAACAATCTTGGAATTTGAGGAATAAACGGTCGGAATTCTTCTACTGTCCACATTTTAGATATAACCTGTTGCGGAATTCCATCATAAATAATTTCCCCAGCATTCATAAACACAACTCGAGTTGCTAGTGGCATTACTTCGTCTAAACGATGTTCACTCATGATAATTGTAATCCCGAGTTCTTCGTTAATTCGTTTCAATAACCCTAAAAAATCTTTTGCTGCAATTGGATCAAGCTGTGCTGTCGGTTCATCAAGCAGTAACAATTTAGGTTGCAAAACAAGAACTGCCGCTAAATTAACAAGTTGTTTTTGTCCTCCCGATAGCGTGTGAACAGACTGGTGTAACAAATCTTGAAAACCTAAAAAACTAATTAATTCAGCGATTCTCTTTTGAATTATACTTGTCTCTAAACCAACATTTTCAAGAGAAAATGCCAATTCTTGAATTACCGTATCCATAACAAGTTGATTTTCTGGATTTTGAAACACCATTCCCACTTCTTGTGCTGACAATAAGTCTGGCATCTCCAGTAAAGAAGTTCCATTATAATACATACTACCTGTGCGCTTTCCAATTGGGAGTAACTCTTTCTTAAAATGTTTCAAAAGTGTTGTCTTACCACATCCTGAACCACCAGCGAGCACAATAAATTCACCTTGAGAAACCGCTAAGGAAACGCCTGTTAATGCTTGTACTTTTTCATCAGCATACGTAAATGCTAAGTTTTTTATTTCTGCATGCGCCACCATAACCATTCCCTCCCTTCCATTATGATTGGTAAACTAATAAACAGTATAAATAACACGAATAATAGTCCATCATATTGCTGAAATACAAGTGATTCCACCCTTGGATAGATTAATAGTTTACCAGCACCACAATAATTAAACACAAAACAGCTTAGTAATAAAATCACTAAACAGGCAAGTATATACCAATCTTGCCTTTCCATTCGATATCGAATGTACGTACTACGCTTCGTCACTCCAAATCCACGCGCTTGCATAGAATCTGCCGTTTGTAATGCATCTTCTAGAGAACAAACAAGCAACACCTGTAAGAGTTTCATTCCATTTTTGATTCTCCCTATGAATGAGCCTGAATCTAATTGAACACCTTTTGTTTTTTGAACAAGTGTAATTTGTCTTAAACGCCGGATGAATAAAGGAACAAAACGCACTGTTATCATTGTCAATAGCGCCACTTTCGGTGAAATCCGTGAAAATAAATACAAAAATTTATGACTTGAAATCATGTCATTGTAGGAAGTAAATGTGAACATAATAGCAAGTAATAATAATCCCATTATTAACCCATACATGCACGCTTCTAATGTAATTCGATTATCCCCTAAACGAAACAATGTCGTCGCTCCCCTATGCGTTAGCAAAGGATTTAACACAATCACCATTACAAAGAAAACAAATGTGCTTGGTAACATTGTTCTTATTTTCTCGCCATTTCCTTGCATGATGTTTAACAGTACAATCATAATAATCGCACCCATTAAAAAAAGAGGGTGAAGACACATCGTACATAGTATCATCACCCCAATATAATAGAAAAAATTCACAAAAGGATGTAAAGAAGAAAAAATGATTTTCATAACCTTTACCTAAAGCCCTTTCCTAATTTAACACATATACCCATTCGATTTTATCTCCTGGTTTTACTTTATATGCACCTGCACTTCGGTTTGGAAAAGTACCATTGACACGGTATTTCCATCCACTTTTCGGTCCTTTGTCAAATTCATATAAGTCATTGATTCCTTTTATATATTTACTATTTCCAGATCCAGTTGAATCAATCTCCAATCCCGTATTCTTTAGTACATCAAAAACTGTAGTTCCTTCTTGCATATCTACTTTTTTCGCACCTAATAAATACCCCTGATCTCCATGTACAGAAATGGTAACTTGCTTTTCCTCTGGTTTTGGTGGTGGTACCGGATCTGGTTTTCCATCTCCTTCTGGTGGCACAGGACTTGGTGTAACCGTTCCAGAAACAGAATCTCCTCCTTGAGTTGTTTCTTTAGCCTTGGGATCTTTCTGCTGTTCCTGCTTCGGTGTTTCTTTCGGCTGATTAACTACTTTAGCTTCTTCTTTTACTTCTGGTGCTTTCTTTTGTTCAGCGTTTTCTTGCTGCGCTTTTGTTTGTTCTTGTTGTTTTTGCTGAGCAACTGGTTCTTGCTCTTTTTTCTCTTCGTTCTTTATTTCAGGTTGTTCTTGCGATTTTTGTTCCTGATTGTCCTTTTGTAGCTCTTCTTGTTGCTTTTTCTCTACTGATTCTTGCTGTTCTTCCGGTTTACTTTCTTCCTTTTTCTCTTCTTGTTTCAGTTTCTCTTTTTGTTCCGTTTTTGAAATTGCTTTTTGTTCAGATTTTGACTCATTTTGGCTACATCCAACAAGCAATCCAAATGAAAGGACAACTGAGAATAACCATTTCATCATATTCATGTTTTTCTCACCTTTCCTAATAAAATTAGGAGCAAATCATTGCTCCTAATTTTTGTTAAGCTGCTTTTCGTCTCCATAAAACATATGCTGAAGCGATACATAATACGCCCATTCCTACTGGCATAGCAGTATCCCAAGCAGATGCTCCTGTTTTTGGTAACTGACGATTTTTTGCAGTTTTTTCATTATTTACTGTGTTATCTTTCGTAACAACACGAGAGTTCTCATCGTTTGTTTGTTTCTCTTGTTTTTGAATCACTTCTTGCTTTTCAATCACATTGCTCTCATCCACTACAGGTTCCTTCGGCTCATCAACTAAGTTTATATCATCTTCAGTTGATGAATTTGTCCAATCATATACAGAACCTTTACCATTTACAAATGCCTTATATTGAACAAGTGCTAAAAGTGCTTGTTCAGTAGCCATACTACTACCCTCTTCGTCGCTTGGCAACCATTTAAATTCACCATTTGCAAGTTGGTATGATATTAAATTTTGAACTGCGTTTACATTATTTTTAGTAAATGCTTCACTAGTTGGATCAATCCCTGTAATAGCAAGTCCAATAATTGCTTGTGCAACACTATTAGAATTTTCTTGGCCATCAGCTTCGAATCCGCCAGTGTTCAATTGTTTATTTGATAAATATTGCACTGCTTTTTTTACAGCTTGCTTTACCTCTGGTTGTTTCTGATATGGTGCTAATGCCGATAAAACCATACCCGTTACATCAATATTACTAGCTTCTTTCTTACTACTTTCAACATTGTATGTCCAACCACCGTCTGTATGCTGTCCATTTAAAATCTCTTTTACTAAAGCCGCACGATTCCACTTTGCTCCAGCCGGTACTTCATATTTTTTTGTATCAAGTGCAAGTAAAGCAAATGTATAACCAGTAACAGAATTTAGTTTTTCAGATTGATATAGTTTTTGAACTAAATTCTTTCCTGCAACATTTGTTGGATTTCCATTTACCGCTGATATCGCTAAAACAGTTCTCGCTATATCTGTAGCGCTAAATCGTTCCACACGTTTTTCTACTTTTTGTGTTAAAGATTGTAAATAACTAATTTTTGTTTCTACTGGAATATTATTTCCTGAACGAGCAAGTGCAATTGCTACCCAATCACTATCGATTCCATCTTCCATCATTTTTTTTGATGTTTTAGCAATCGCTTGATCTAATTGCTTCATTAGTAATTCATTTTTGATTGGTTCTTTCAACTCATTAGGCTTTTGTTCTTGTGGCTTCTGAGCTTCAGGTTTTTGTCCATCCGGCTTTTGTTCTTCTGGTTTTTGTTCCTCAGGTTTTTGTCCCTCTGGCTTTTGTTCTTCTGGTTTTTGCTCCTCAGGCTGTTGTCCATCCGGCTTTCGTTCTTCTGGTTTTTGTCCCTCTGGCTTTTGTTCTTCTGGTTTTGCTGTACCTGAATCTTTTTTACAAGTTCCATTCTTATCGAGTACTTGTTGCAACTTTTCTATGCTCATATTGTCCCAATTTACAACAAAACGAAATGCAACAACATCTCCAGATTCTAATTTATAACTATCTGCCCCTACCATGGCAGCTTGATCATTTACATCATATGCCCATCCGCTTGTAGCACTTATATCACCAGCCATTAAACCGTCAATACCTTTAACATACATACCATACTTCGTATTCTCAGCTGTTACTTTAGTCCCCATAACTTTTTGTAACAAACTATAGGCTGTTTCTCCATCTTCAATTGACACTTCTTTCGGACATAAAATAACTCCTTTTTGCGATTCCCCAATGATCGCAAGTGTTGCTGTTTTCCCTTCAGCAAACGTAATATGTACAGTATTTGTAAATGAAACAAATACTAATGCCACTGCCATTATCAACGTAAGCAGCCATTTTTTTATCATTGCCATCCTTGGTTATTCCTCCCTTTGCTTACATATACATAAAAAAAGGCCCTTCAAGGGCGTGCAATAGCACTCTACCGTGAGTGCTAAACAAAATGCACAACACCTCCTCCTATCCGCATAGGTAGCGGTTGTATTTGTATAGGAAAGATCATGTAGCTGATGAATGTATCATTGTGATAACATTCACTTTTAGCGGCGAACCCATTTTTATTTCCACCAATTTCCTTTTAAAGTTATCGTATAAACGACATACCTATACATTCATCAAATTATAAATTTCTGTATTATTTTACTATTGACACGAGATTTTGTCTATGTTTTCTCTGATTTATTTTCTAAGAATAATAGCCGGTTACATTAAATTATAAAGCTTCTATTATATAGATACTACAGGTTACTATGAATCGGTTGTTCACATACAATAATACCATCTTCATCAGCATACACATACTGATTAGGAATCCACTTAATTTCTCCAAATTGCAAAGGAATTTCTGTTTCTCCTTTTCCTTCTTTTCTACTTCTCTTCGGCATTGTACCTAATGCTAAAATACCAATATTTATGTTTCGCAGTTACTTAGAATCACGAACACATCCATATACAATAATCCCTGCTATATTTCGTTCCTTTGCAATGTTTGCCAAGTTATCTCCAAGTAACGCACAGTTCGTAGAAGCACCTCCATCAACTACTAACACAGTCCCCTCTGGTAAAGTTTGCAGTGCTTCCTTTACTAATACATTATCATCTTTCACTTTAACCGTAGCAATCTTTCCATGAAATCGTTCTTTCTTCCCATATGATTGAAAAATAGGCTTACATACTTGTACGTCTCCTTCAAAAGCATCACAAAGATCTGTCGTTCTCCACATCTTTCTCCCTCTCTTCTTTTTCAATATATGTTACATATTCTTGTCGTTTTATTTTTCACCTGTCTTATATTGCGAAATTTTGTATACTATAGCTTCTTTCCCATCTGCATAATATTTCAAATTCCGTACATACTGTATAAAGGCTGGTGAATAGCTTTTATACAATTTTGTAGTACCTACAATCTTTTCTCCCTTTCCCTGGGGGCTGAGCAGTTAGCTTTTGCTAGCTGCTCTTTTGTTTTTATAATGAAGCTTTTGTTAAAAAGCTAGTTAACCTCTTTTCACTTTTTAATCATCAACACTGAAATTAGATAACTATTATGTAGTCATGAGTGAATATGACAACCTTTCCTTTTGACCACTCTCACGGCTGAAGCCATGGGATTCTTTTTCGCAAACACCCTACTTGCATTCTTCCAGAAGAAGATGCAGAGGCAAGACTTGGGCGAACAACTCTTAGCAGTGAAACACACCAAAAAGAGGGCAAGGTCTGTGCCAACTACGCCATTCGACAGGCGATACTTTTTTTCGGTTTATCATTTGGATGTTTGGTTTTTTGTCTCATATCTTCAGACAAAAAACGTCTATGCCAAACTGGTTGTTTATATACAATCGAAACGATTGGTTTTACGTCCATCTGATATAATTTACGGGCAATATTCTGTGCACCGTTTACATCACGATGGATTTCTGTTTTGTGAACAGAACATTTGAAACTTCGTCCATTTGCTTTGTGTCTACCACCACAAAATGGACAACTTTGTGACGTATAAATTTCCTCTGTTTTATCTATTTGTATACCTTTTAACCATGATTTGTATGTTAGTTTTTGTTTCATTTTCCCTTGGTTCCATAAAGATAATTGTTGTCTTCTCTTTTTTGTTGTTTTTTGTTTCTTTTTTTGGTTTTTCCTTGTGCTTTTTTCAATTCCTGATACATTTCCAATGACAAAATGTGTGGCATTTTCTTGTTCTAAAAACTCAACCACTTCTTTTGTTGTTTTGTGTTCTAAATATTCGAGTTGATTTTTACTTTTTTGACGAATACGATTTCGTGCCGTTTTATATTTTTTCCATTGACGAGAACCTTTTTTGCAGCGTGACATTTTTTTACTTAGGTCTGCTAATGCTTTTGCACGAAATTGAGAAATACTACGTATCGTTCTTCCAGAAATCAATAATGCTTTATCTTCTGTTGCGACGGTTACGGCATGAATTTCACCTAGATCACCACCAGCTACTTTTTGTTCTTGTCCAGAAAGGTCTTTTTCTGGAATAGAAACACTATAACAAAACCAATAGGCACCGTTACGCCATACAATTTCTGCGTAGTTACAATTTGATATATCCTCATGCGCCAAATTTGGAATCGTGATATGTGCATTTTTCTTTGGGAATTTTTCATTCCAGCCTTTTTTCTTTTTTTTCGTTAATAAATCGATAAGATTGATTTTAAAATCAGCGCGTTTAATTACAATTGTTTTGTCTGTGATATCCATACTTGCTTTTTTTAATGGAACGCAATAAAAATGTTTTTTTCTCCACGGATATTTTGCCTTTTTATCTGTTTTTCGCAGTTTACGAATCGTTTCACGATTGACTTCGTATTTATCCGCAATTGCTTGTACCGTTTGAGAATGCAAATTATACGTTTGTTTGCGAACTGATTGGATTTCTGTTTTACTGAGCCATTTCTTCCATGTGAAATAATAACTGGTCGCTTCGCGAACGATATCATTCCAAACAGTCGCTGCTTCTCGTTGCATAGAACGAAGAAATTCGTATAGTTCTTTTTCGTATGGAATTTGAAACGCATGCGTGACAAACATAATGTTTTCTCCTTTCTTATCTTATTTTCTCTTGCCTCTAGCATAGCAGAACAATAAAAATAGAGACGATTTTTATTTGCTTCCATCCCACGGCTAAAGCACGTGGGCTTTCCCGCTCACAAATTCTGTAAAAGGATAAGGGTGTGACAATATTGAATAGAAAAAATGATCAAATTGTTATTCATATAATAAAAGGCTCAACCATAAAAAAGTTTTTAATCTTAGATTTGGTTACTGGAACAGGAATTTATTATGTAGTCAAATTTATTTCTTCAAGCGTATTAATTGCACTTATTGGCAGTATCATAGGAACCGAAGGCATTAAAAAGATACCGAAATTCCAAAATAATACGAATTAAATTTCAGTACCTAGCCCCACTATCTTCACTCCATTAAGAAGAGCAAGCCTTCTCAATAAAGTGAAACTTTAATCAGTGGGGGTTTTCTTCATCCCCCACTGATTATTAGTTGAACCAATCGGGCTTTTACGGACAGTTGATCCCCCACCTATCTTCCTCGTTTCTCTCTGAATCTTGAGGTGGGGGTCTTACTGCCCGTTAATGCGGGATAAAATAATAAAAAGAGCCAAATGGCTCTTTTTATTACATTCCAGTACATGGATCTATTATATCTCCAACTCAATCATCGGAATTAATAATATACTACTCAACTACAATATCGTGTAGTTCAAAGCGAATTATTTTTTTAAATTCATCTAGTCCTAGTTCAACTTGATACCCTATCTTCCCGGCACTAAAGATTATTGTATCCAACTCCATAGCACTATTATCAATGACCGTAGGGAAATATTTTTTCATTCCAATCGGTGAACAGCCACCATGAATATAGCCGGTGAGCGAGAGTAAATCTTTAGATTTCAGCATGCTCATTGATTTTTCACGAACGCTAGAAGCTGCTTTTTTCAAATCTAATTCTTTATTTACAGGTACAACAAAAACATAGTGCTGCCCTGATTTCCCCATGGTGACTAGTGTTTTAAATACTTGATTAGGAGATTGTCCTAATACCAAAGCAACATCTATTCCACTAATCGCATCAGTATCCACATAGCTATAATGTTTATAATTGATTTTTTTCTTATCTAATAATCGCATTACATTCGTTTTGTATTCCATTGTGCTAAAATCCTCCTGCAACAAATTTATATGTACTATTTAATATATGAATTGAGATAAAGACGTTGGAAATATAATTTCAAATACATAAGTATTGTAGCTTACTTTGCTATTTTTTAACAAGTAATGACAAGCATATTCTATGACTCAAACTGTTTATATACAGTAGGATTAATTCATCCATTAATCTTGTTTTTATTTTCAAAAAACATTGATATTTCAAAAATCTTTTGTTATACTTTTGAAAAAACTTAAGGAGAGATTGAATATGTTTAATTCTAATACTTCTTTCCAACTTCATCATCATACATAATGCCGTGTATCCGAAGAATTTTTTCTTCGTGGGTACAGGGCTTTTCCTGTTACCCACGAAGCATTCATAAAGCTATGTGGGTATTTTTATACCTGCATAGCTTTTTTTAATTTAAAAAAGGAGTGATTCGAATGGATGTAAGAAATGTAAAAGGAACAAAAGATTATTTACCCGCGGAACAGTTGTTACGAAATAAAATTAAACGTGCTTGTGAAGAGACTTTTGAACGATATGGTTGTAAACCGCTTGAAACACCTACATTAAATATGTATGAACTTATGGCTTATAAATATGGAGGCGGTGCTGAAATTTTAAAAGAAATGTACACACTACGTGATCAAGGAAATCGTGAAATCGCTCTTCGGTATGATTTAACGATTCCATTTGCAAAAGTAGTAGCAATGAACCCGGATATCAGGCTGCCTTTTAAACGCTATGAAATTGGAAAGGTCTTTCGTGATGGACCAATAAAACAAGGATGGTTTCGTGAATTTATTCAATGCGACGTTGATATAGTCGGCGTAGAATCTGTTATTGCTGAAGCTGAATTGATGGCTATGGCATTTGATCTTTTCAAAACTTTAAACTTAGATGTTACAATTCAATATAATAATCGGAAGTTATTAACAGGTATTCTTAAATCAGTTGAAATTCAAGATGAACAAACAAACGATGTTATTTTATCATTAGATAAACTTGAAAAAATCGGAATTGACGGTGTACGGAAGGATTTACAAAGCCGTGGAATAGTAAATGACACTATAGAGGTTGTTTGTCATACAGTTGCATCTTGTATGACATTAGAACTTAATGAGTTTAAACAAAATTTCTCAAATTCACTTGTTACGGAAGGAATCAATGAACTACAGCAATTACAACAATACCTTCTTGCACTTGGTATCCAAGACAATACTGTTTTCAATCCATTCTTAGCAAGAGGACTTACAATGTATACAGGCACAGTTTATGAAATTTTTTTAACAGATGGAAGCATTACTTCAAGTATTGGTAGTGGCGGACGTTATGATAATATAATTGGAGCCTTTCGTAACGACAATACATCCTATCCAACAGTAGGGATTTCCTTTGGCTTGGATGTTATTTATACAGCTCTTACGCAAAAAGAAACGGAATCTACTTGTGCTGATATTTTCATTATTCCTATTAACACCGAAGTGGAATGTTTACGAATTACACAACTTTTGCGTTCTAAAAGTACCTTCAAAGTTGAGCTGGAACTTGCTGGACGTAAATTAAAACGGTCCCTTAATTACGCAAATAAAGAGAATATCCCTTACGTGCTTATTATCGGTGATACTGAAATCTCTACAGAAACCATTGTTTTACGTAATATGAAGGAAGGTACCGAAATGAAGCTCCCCCTATCTTGCATTGAAGATGGAACTTTAAAGGACTATTTTAAAAAAAGTAGCCTCCTAAAAGGTTAAGCCGTTCTCTTTTGAAGTATCCGCAGTAGATAAAAAACAGAGCAATTCGCACATGAATTCGCTCTGCTTTTTTATTGTTATATCAATGTTTTTTATGTTATTAGAGGGTTTAATCACATGTATAAATGCCATACTGTTTAGCAGCTGCAAAAAAAATTGTTATTCACCTCGGAGCATTCTTCATTTATTAGGATTTGTTATTATGCTCCACATTTATGACAACATTTCCCTTCTTGTGTCCCTGCTCGACATATCTATGAGCTTCCACAATCTCTTCAAACGAATAGTACCTGTCAATAACCGCTTTTATCCTCCCCGTCTCAACAAGTTCTTTAAGGAAGTCTAATGCTTCGGAAGTTTCAGGTGTATTTTGACCTAATATTAGTTTCTTACTACTTGTCAATTTAGTCCATAGCATTCGAACACTTGGCAACGGTTCAACGACATTTATATAGGTACCGTCCTTCTTTAACAATTTGATACAATCTGAAAATGAGCTCTTGTTTACCGCTTCAAAGATAACATCATAAGTCTCGTCTGTAGTAGAAAAATCTTTTGCAGTGTAATCAATTACCTGATCGGCTCCCAGAGATTTTACCAATTCTACATTTGTGTTACTGCACACCCCTGTAACTTTTGCTCCGAAATACTTAGAAATCTGTACCGCATAACTTGCTACACTTCCAGAAGCTCCATAGACAAGAACACTTTGATCGCTCTGAACGTTAGCTTTTCTAAGAAAAAACAAGGCTGTACGTGCCCCAATTGGAATGGCAGCGGCTTCCTCATAGGTTATATTAGAAGGTTTAATAGATACTGCTCCATCTTCAGGCAAACAAATATACTCGGCATAAGAACCAAAACCCACTTGGGTAGCCGCAAAAACCTGGTCTCCTTCCTTAAACCGCTTGACATCTTTCCCTACTGACTCAACTTCTCCAGCTAACTCCATTCCTAATATTTTTCTTTTAGGTTGGCTAAAACCAAGTGTGATTCGAGCTGGTAACCAAACAGAAGGAGGAACCGTAAAACTCCGTGATCGAATATCTCCTGCTGTTACGGTTGTTGCTTTTATTTTGACCAGTATTTCATTTTGCTTAGGAACAGGTTTCTCTACCTCTTTCAGTTGAAGAACGTCGGGGGGACCGTAATTTGTGTACACAATTACTTTCATTAATCTTCCTCCATTTTGTTCTATTTATTAATATCATACGGATAATATGAATAAATAGAACAATGGTTCACTCTTCAATAATTGTTCTAAACTATCCTGTCCTATTAATTAAAAAATGTATTTAAATCATACTTATTTTTATATATACTTTTTCCAATTCTGGTATCTCAAAAGAGGACGGCTTACTAAAAGGTTGGCCACTTTTTTCTAAATAATCTTTTAGCTATAATTCCAAATAAAGTTTACATAACAATTTTATGGTATACTTATTTTATCAATCGAAATAGCAAGTTCGTTCTTCACTTGTTAAAAATTGAAACCATCTCTGCCTAAACTTAATTTGCGCTGCATCTGCGTATACATGTGCCTCCATTTTTAAAGCTTCCGGAATTGGTCTTGAGTGCTGACTTTCTACTACCACTTGATCTTCTTGAAGAACTTTCAAACTATACCGGCTAAAATATGTAGGAACGGAATTTTTTTCGCAAAATTTCTACCTGCTAATCCAAAAATTATTGTTTCTTCTTCATCGTATGTACGTTTTATAGTATGAAAATTCGAGCTTTAATAGACACAAATAAAAGAAGAAACCTATATTGTTTCTCCTTTTCCATAAAATATTCTATTTTATAACCAAATTATATTATGAGAGTTTGTTTAATAGTTGATTCAAATCTTGCTTTGTTTTCGTCGTTAATGATTTTATTCGTTTCACATCTATTTTTTCTTTTTCAGCTGCAACAATTAAAGGATACATGCTTTGTCCAATTGTTTTATAATCAGTTGGATGAGTCGCTTCTAACTCTTTTTCGATTACATCCCATTTTTCATTTATTTGCTTCCCTAGTTTATTCACTGTATCTAACTTAGGGTTTGCGGCTAATTGTTTATCCAAACTGTCAATAAGTTGCGCAACTGCTTTCACATTCGTTTTCACAGCCACGCCTTTATTTGTATCTTTCGTTGCAGTTTTTCCATTAGTAGCTTGGTCTGTTGTTTTTGTACTTGTTTCTTTTTCTTTCGTTTTCTCATTTGTTGTTTTCGCACTACTCTCAGTTCCAGATGATTCTTTGGAATTCTTTTGATCTTTCTCTGTTTTTTCGTTAGTAGATGTGTTTGTTTCTTTCTCATCGTTTTTCGTTGTAGATGTTTCATCAGCATTCGTTGTTTTCGCTTCTTCCTGCGCGTTCGTTTGTTCCTTTTTCACTTGATCTTTTTCTGTGGAGGTATTACAAGCTGTAATGGAGAGCATTGTACCAATTGCTAGTGATGCAATTGTTATTTTTTTCATTTTCATAAAAAGCCTCCTATATTTACATTTTTATCCTCCTCTTTACGATTCTATTTATCCATAAAAATTCCTTTTTGTTCTAACCATCATCTTTCCGACAGAAATCTTCATATTTATACGACACTTAACTATGAATCTAATTTTAAAATCCGCGTTTTTTCTACTCTATATAACATGCTTTATACGATACTTTCTCCAATAAAAATCGGAGGATGTATTGACCTATAAAGAACCACGAAAAATAACCCATATATTTACAATTACATTTTCCACTATCAGAAGTCCCCATTTTCTGACAATACAATTATTTTACACAGAAAATAAATTCATAAAATATTTCTCACTTCGTATTATTTCTCAACATTTTTGTTTACATAATATAATTATAAATTATCAATAAAATCCACCATTCGAATGAATGATCTGTCCTGTTATCCATTTTGCTTCTTCACTTACTAAAAACGTTATTAAACGTGCTACATCCACCGACTCTCCTATTCTTCCAGCAGCAAATCTGGTTACTAAATATGCCTTCATTTCTTCTGTCATCCACCCTGTATTGGTTGGTCCTGGATCAACAGCATTTACAGTAATCCCCTTCTTCATTGCAACTGGTGCCACTGAAGTAGTAAAAGCTTCGATCGCTCCTTTCGTTGCTATATAAGCAAGTTCATTTGGCATTGGTCCAAGCGATTGTCCAGAGGTAAGATTGACAATACTTCCATTCGTTTCAAACGTATAATTTTTAATAAACAATGTACTTAATAACATCGTAGCGCGCACATTGACCGTATAATGTCTATCTAACTGTTCTACATCTAACCCTTCAACATTTGTATCCGTAGAATACGCAGCATTGTTAATCAGAATAGACGGTTCTCCTAATCGTTCTGATACCATATATAATAAGCGGTTAGGTGCATAGGACTGAGCTAAATTTACCTCAGCCATTTCACAGCGAACACCAAAATTTTCAATCTCTCTTTTCAATAAAAATGGTTCCTGATCATTCATACTCCACGGCATTGCCTTATCATACCGAGGCCAATACGTGAAAAAAATATCGATTCCTTGTTGAGCAAGCGACTTGCAAATCGCTGCTCCAATTCCATTTAAACGTGTCGCTCCTGTAACAATTGCTATTTTCGTCACTTGTTTCTCCCCCTATTTTACAAAATAAAATATACCTTCTAGTAAATTAGAATCATGCGTAATATTCCTTACAAATAAATCCCCTGCATGAATACAGAGGATTTATCGTTTTTTATTTAATATTTGCTAGAATGCGCTCTGCTCCTAATTGTAAACTGCGTGTTACTATTACATTTATAATAATAAATACGATTAATAGAATGCTAAACATGCCCCACATACCGATTCCAAAGAAGTAGTATAATCCAACAACCACGCCTACGATTACTAGATCCATCGCAATATTTGCAAGAAAATTCCACAGAGTTGTATACCTGCTTTTAAACAACTTCTGCTCTGAATCCCAATGTATATCCGCCGTTTGAGCGTCCCAACGTGTACCGATTAAATTCGTTAACCAAAGGCCATTTGCACTTAGTAAAAACCATAACAACATAAAGAGTGGTGAAACACCGGCAACAATTGTCATGATAAGACCAAACACAGCTAAAATTGTTATATTTATAAGCCATGCTGTAAAGACTTTTGCAAAAAATATATCTGCTGCCTTTACTGGTAAATAACGATTAATAAACCACGAGCTTCCATCCCTAGAAAAAGACGTTGTAGCAATGACATTACTTCCCATTAAGAATAGTCCTGCACAAAAACCTATGCCAAGAGCTAGACCAGACCATTCTGGCTCTTTTACAAATTTTGTTAACCACTTTAAGTTTCCCTCTTGTACGAAAAGAATAAAGAATAGCATAATTGGCATCACGAAAGTTTGCACAATACAATTTATAAAAAATTGTGGTGTTCGGAATAAAATTTTGAACTCTTTTTTTACATAAGCCTTTATATGTGAACTTTGTACAGTCGATTTTTTTAAGTTCTCTGCTGAGATAGCCTCTTTTTTTGCAGTACTCGTCGAAAGTCCGATAACTCCTTTTAAATATGTACGCTGTGCAACATAGAAGAACAACCCAAAAAACGCTAAGGAAATCGCTGCAAAAATCACAACGTATATAATTCCTTTCCAAGAGGCATTTTCTATTAATCCCATTGCACCAAAGTATGTTGTTGGAAAATAATTTGTCATTTGAACGAACAGAGACGATTGGTTATCAGCAAAGTAATTTGCAACCATATCCCCTGATACTGCACTTTTGTTTCTCCACTGAATAAATACATTAATACCTACGACGAATAATAGAGTTAATATTCCGATAAATATATTACTGCGATCTTTATTCTTGGCTATATTTGTATAACGCATAATAACTGTCATTAAGAGTGATGCGAGTACTAATGGAATAACAGGGAAAAATATGTAAATTAATAGTGCATATAAATAGTATGTAATAAATGCACCACTTTGCAAACCGTAAACAATAAAGAGTGGAAATAAAATAAAAGATCCCATTACATATTGTGTAATTAATACCGTAATGAATTTCGCCGTAATAATTTGTGATGGTTGTAGTGGTAAAGGTAATAGGGTTTCAACATCATTATTATAATAAAATACAGTTAAAATGTTCGTAATACTAGTTACAAATACCCATATGCTCGCAACAGCTAATCCCATTCCGATTATCGATGTTTCCTGACCAATTGATTTCATTCCAACATACATTCCATATGTAAGTGGACCAATAAATATAAAGCCCGCAAATAGTAATGCTAAAAATGAAAATGCATACGCCCACCGTTTCTTTTTATCCGTTATGATATCTGCATAATTTAATTTCAATAATACTTTTGTTAATGCCCAAATTTTATTCATTTCCTGTCATCTCCAAGAACATTTTTTCAAGTGATTCATTGGATTTAAAATGATCTCGCATTTCATTTAAATTTCCTTGGAACTGCAAATTCCCCTTATTAATAATCGCTACACGATCACATAACTTCTCGGCTACTTCTAGTACGTGTGTAGAGAAAAATACCGTTTTTCCTTTATCTGCATGCTCCCTCATCATCTGTTTTAAAATAAATGCTGATTTTGGATCAAGCCCTGTCATTGGCTCATCTAAAATCCATACATCTGGATCATGCAGAAGAACACCGATAATAATAATTTTCTGTCTCATTCCGTGTGAATAACTTTGAATTTGGTCAGACAATGCATTGTAAAGATCAAATCTCTCTGCTAAAAATTGAATTTTTTCCTGTCTAATTGCATTCGGCACCTCATACATATCAGCCATGAAATTCAAATATTCTATCCCTTTTAATCGCAGAAACATATCTGGACTATCCGGAACATAACCAAATGTTTTCTTTGCCTCCATAGGCTCTTTCATCACATCTTTTCCGTTGATCGAAATTGTTCCTTTATCTATTGCATGAATACCTGTTACCATCTTAATTGTTGTTGATTTCCCAGCACCATTCGGCCCTAAAAATCCAAAAATTTCTCCACTAGGTACTGTTAAACTTAAATCTTTCACAGCATAGGAAGAACCATTATAACTTTTTGACACATTCACAATTTCAATCATTTTATCCAATCCTTTCCTCATTTACCAATAAACTATATCTCTATTATAGCATACTTGTATTTTTAGATTTTTGCATTTTTTCAGATTGAATAATCTTTCACAAAATCTTTTTATAACTTATTTATGCATTCAGAAAAATGAATATATATACGTCCTATAGTAAGTATATATATTCATTTTGATTTTCCGACATGTACATCACAGCCGCGAAAATAAAAAGGAATCCCCACTCGTTTTCTCCATTTGGTTTCACGTGGCATAGGGCTAAAAAAGGCATTGACCGCTTCTATCCAAAGACGGACGCTCTTTCCCACCTAAAAGGAAAGTTTTATATCGGTATTTCAATCTATATATAGTTCCTTAGCCATTAAAATATATATATATACCTAGACCAACAATTAAAACAACTGCTAACAAAAGGTAAATCATTGTAAGCCTTGTAATATTCCCTTTCGTTGATTTACTATAATTTTCATCTCCATTTTTCCCGACTACTATTGTTCCAACAACAATTACTGCCACAATCAATAAAACAATTAACATCCACTTAATCATGTGTTCCATTTCCCCCTTCCTCTTGCAACCATTTTACAATATTTTTACTGTTTATAACTTTTAAATGTTATCATTTTTCTGAACTTTAATTATATATATTATTCACTTTTCATTTACCTATTTGTTTTACTTATTCTTACGTTTGGATTCTCTATTTATTTATACAACAAACCAATTGATGAAATGGAAGATGCGCCATGGCATTCACAACAAAAATAAAAGAATACCACACCCATTCACATATGACCCAAGATGATTTAGCAAAGCTTATTGGTGTTCGACGCGAAACCATTAGTCATTTGGAAAAGAGAAAATATAACCCTTCTTTACAATTGGCTTATGATATTGCAAAAGCATTGAACGCTTCTATTGAGGAAATATTCATTTTTGATGAAGTATAGTAAATCCCCCTCTCTACTATGACGTAGAAAGCGGGATTTTTGTAAAATTTGCACCTATTGTTGAGAATAGCCCAGTGTAGCTAAAAGAATTCATTAAAAAACCCTTAGTTCCCCGTCTTTCCTACAATCCTTATAATATCGGTTAAATCACGAATTTCATATGTTGGTTTAATGCCCATATTATTTTCCTTGCGATACGGGTTGAACCAGCACGTATCAATCCCGTAATTTATTCCTCCTTGAATATCGGAAGTTAACGAGTCACCGATAATTAATACGCTCTCTTTATCTGTAATCTGCAGCTTTGAAAATGCATAATCAAAAATCCCTCGCGCTGGTTTTTGAAATCCAACCTCTTCCGAAATGATAATATGCTCAAAAGTATCACAGAGAGGCGACCCCTTGATTCTAGATTTCTGCACATCTGTGAACCCATTCGTGATAATAGCTAGTCGACAATCAGCAAGCGTATTACACAAGTCTACAGCTCCTGATACCATATGTATTTCTGTCCCTAAATAGCCAAGATATATACTGTTGAATATGTCAGCATTTATTTCAAGCTTATAAGCTAGAAATAATCTCCGAAATCTCTCCACTCCCAATTCAGATAAAGTTAGAATCCCCTGCTCTAAATCCCTCCATAATACTTTGTTAATCTCTTTATAACTGTCTTCATAATCTACCAATCCCGTAGGTAATCCGAAATCTACAAACGTTTTATTTAATGCCTTTTTTTCAGACATACTAAAATCAAATAATGTATCATCCACATCGAATAAGATAACTTTATATTTCATAGGTACCTCCATTACTCACTACTGCTCTAGTTTGAATATATATTTCAATTTCTGTTCATAATCAGAACGTCTATAAACCTACCTATATTTTTTCTCTATCTTCTACTACATGTTGTGTAGCTGATCCTGGATTTCCCCTTCGAAATTCAGTTCTTTTAATACAGCTTTGTTCATTTATTCTGTCTCATTCTTCATTTAATAAAACTATATTATATACATAATACAGGATTTCCCATCAAAACAATTTACATGTTACTTCTCTTCTAGTAACAATGTTTTCATATTTTCTAGTTGTTCTTTTGTAAAGCCCAGTCCTTTTTCAGCATAGATTTCAATACTGCCAAATTTATGGGTAATTTCATCAATTGCTGCCTGTAAATACTCTGCACGAGCTTCAAACATAGCCCCTAATATCTCTTTACTTTCCTCATTTTGTAACTTTGCACCTAAAAAGGCCATCATTTTTTGATTTAACTTTTCACGGAATCCGTTACTTAATAAATAATCTTGCATCACCGTTTCTTCCGGGACACCAAGAAGAAGTAATAATAAAGCAGAACCGAACCCTGTTCGATCTTTACCAGCTGTACAATGATTAACTAACGGTAAATTTCCCGGATCTTGAGCTAGCTGTAGAAAACGTACAAATGCTTCATTACCCTCTACAAAGCCTTTATTCATTTCCACTAAATATTCACCTGGTTTTCCAAGCATCGATAAATCTCCGACTTGGAAAAACTCATTAATATTTAGATCTTTTGCTATATCTTGCATGACTGGTAAACAAACTTGACGAACACCAGTGATACTTGGGTTTGGTTTATGCTTTACTTCAAAATCTGTTCGGTAATCACATACTAGTTTTAAACCAGACTGTTGTAAATAAGCAATATCCCATTCTGTTAATCCTGCTAATTCCTCTGAACGATATAAATTGCCCCACTTTACTTTGCGGCCATCACTTGTCTCATAACCACCTAAATCACGGAAATTAAATGCTCCTTGTAGTGATAACCTACGTTCAGCTACAGTAACTACTTGTCCATTATTTGCTACTAATCGAAAATAAGGACGTGCTTTAGGGCTTGGATCTTCTATCGTACAAGAAGATGCTTTTGATACTCTTAATAAAAATTGTCCATTTTCCTCAATCTTTTCTGATGAAGTACTCCAATAAATAGCAACTTCCTCTACTTCATCTTCCCATAATATATGTAACTTATTATCTAGATTTCGTTCTACACTTGCTTGTAACCAGCTTTTATGTTGTTTCATCATTTCACCAATACTTTCTCTATATAATCCGTTAAATCAAGCAATACTCTATTTTATTGTATTACAAATATACTAGTTCTTTCGTGACTATATTTATGACACTCCCTTGTCTTTCTTAGAAATTAAGAAAAGATTTCTTGTACTTTTAAGAATGTTGTAGTTGGAATACCACGAAATACATAGGCAATCTGCTCGTCACCTAAATCTTGATATACAACTGTGCCACGCTGAGGATGTGTATAAAATTCTAGTCCATTTATCATTTGCATTGAACTGTAATTTTTAATCCATGAAGATGCTGGATAGTAATTACGCTTCACATGGCGACACGCCCAAAGTGCATATAGTTGTTCTTTTACATCCCAGTACACATATTGCATTTCATTATTTCCTAAACCAATAGATTCGATTCGCCAAGAATTTGAGACTGTAATTGGTAAAGAGTTATATTGTATTTCATTTGGTGAAAACCACTTACTACATCTGCTTATTTCACCACCATTTAGTACTCTTGCTTGAAAACTTAATTGATGAAACGGTTTATTGATTTGTTTTTTTGCCTTCTCTAAATCTAATGGTTGCAAACCTTCCAAGAACTTTTCCATTTCTTGTTGTTGCACAAACCCTTCATCGATCGAAATTTCAATCTGCGTTTTCCATTTAGATATGGCATAACTAACTTTACCTTTATAATTCAGCCCCCTCCAATATACAAGACCATTATACTGAAAGCATTCACCTTGTGCTTGATACATACAACTATCAGGAAATGTTGGCTCCATAATATCTAGAAAAAACTCTTTTACTCGAAATACTCCTGTTCGTGTAAAAACTTGAAACCAAAGTGTTTCCCATTTCTCTCCTTCTTGACGTTCCGATACATTTTCAATATGCCAACCATCAAACAATACAACTGGGTATAGTGCAATCATATGTTTAAGCTTTTGTTTTAACATAATAAGCTCCCTCCTTGTTGACTACTTCGGGAGAGGTTATTATTTATCCTTGCATGAGCCGGATTGTCTTCGAATATATAGAATACTAGGAAACAATTCATTACTAAAGCACAGAGGAGGAGGAGCTTTGGATATCATTGCATTGCAACAACAATTGGAGCTCATCCAGCAAAATGACTATACACAGATGCAGAACATCGATCTTAACGAGTTAAGTTCCCATATGATTCAAAACATTGGCACGACTGATAGCTATGTACGTGATCAATTAATATATAAATGTTTTGCACACTTTATTCAAAATGAATTCCTACCCCATGATCAATTGGAGACTTTATTAACAACCTGTCTAAGTAATAATTACTTATATCGAGAAATTGCCTCTCCAAATACGGATGGAGTTTTCACTCGTTCTTATACCACTTTATTAATAAGTTTAATTATACAGTTCGATAATTCTCATTCATTTTTATTACAAGAAACAGTGCAAAAAGTAAAAGAAAAGCTTATTACATACATGAATCTTGAAATAGATTACCGTGGATATGTACAAGATAAAGGCTGGGCTCATAGCATTGCCCATGCATCTGATGTTTTTAACGAACTCGTACACAATCCGCATATTACCTGTTCCTGCTATGAAGAGATTGCTCATTGCATATTAAATAAAATTTTCATTTACTCTACCGTATATCATAATAATGAAGATGAAAGAATTGTAACCACCCTCCTATCTATGCTTTATTATGATTTCTCAAGAGATCAACTTTTTTCGATTATTTATAAAAAAATAAAACGTTTACCACAGCTCAAAAAAAGACTCTCTTGTCATGAATACTGTAAATTATGTGCAAATTTAAAAACTTTTTTACGAACCTTATTTTTCAGAACAAAAATAGACCCAAACCTTTCTTCTGTAGCAAATCGAGCGGAAAAAATGTTAAAAGAATTACATAAGTATTGCTAATTCTAAAGGAGAAAAGAAAATGAGATATATCGAAGACATGCGGAAGCTCGTAGGTAATCACCCGCTTATACTAATTGGTTCACACGTTATTATTGTAAATGAGATATCACTTCAACTCCGCACTGATTTTAATATGTGGGGCATTATTGGTGGTGCTCTTGAATATGGAGAAACATTAGAAGAAGCTGCAAAACGAGAAGTATAGGTTTGCAGAAAAGGATTCTACAACTTTGGAGGAATTATCATGGTAAAATATATTTCGAAAAACCAGATTTCAAAAAATCCCCTTGCCTACATTATGCTTATGAATCTGGAAAAACTGGTGGTACAACACTTGCAGTCTTAAATGCAGCTAATGAAATTTCATTTTTTGATATTGAAAAAACAATTTATTCTACACTTGAGGCACATCACAGCATCACGAATCCCTCTTTAGAAACAGTATTAGAAGCAGATCGTTGGGCACGCGAATATGCAAATCAATTATTAGTTAAAAAATGAAAAAGAGCTAAAACAGACACATTCTCTGTTTTAGCTCTTTTCTTTACGTATTTAACTTAATAAATCGATACCCATGTGTAACAAGCACTTTTAATATCGCATATCCCGGAATCGCTAAGATGACTCCCATAATTCCAAATAGATTACCCGCTGTTAAAATAATAAAAATAATCGTAATTGGGTGAATATCTAATTTTTTCCCCATGACTTGCGGTGAAATAAACTTTCCTTCTGCCAATTGTACAATCATCATCACAATAATGACTTTTAGAATCATTGCTGGTAAATCAATAAAGGCAATGATTAGAGCAGGTAGAATGGCAATAATCGGTCCTACATATGGTACAACGTTTACAATCATCGCTAAAACTGCAAGTAACACGGCGTATTTAATCCCAATAATTAAATAACCAATTAATAACATAATACCAATAAATAGGCTAACAATAATTTGCCCTCTAATATATGAGCTAATGGCGTAATGCATATCATCTAATATAAGCTTAGCTGAAGATCGTCTTTGTTCCGGAATAAATCTCAAAAAGTATCTTGGTAATTGTTCACCGTCTTTTAAGAGATAGAACAATATAAAAGGAACCATTACAAATGTAAGAACTACTTCTGTAAGTGTACTTAAGAACCCAGTTACATTCCCTGTCACTGATGATAGTGAATTTGTAAAATTTATTGTAGAATCTTTTACAATACTACCTACATCAATATTTAAGCTATCTTGAATCTTTCCAATTATATTACTTTCTCCAAATCTACGTGCTGCCCTTTCAACTTCATGACCGAAATATGGCAAGTTATCTATTAATGCATTTACTTGATCTTTAATAATCGGAATAACTGTTACAACAAGAAAAACAAACAACCCGATTACAAGTATGTATATAGAAGCAATGGAAATGATTCTAGAAACACCTTTTCTTTCTAAAAGCGAAACAAATGGATGTAAAATATAAAATAGTACACCAGCTAACAACACTGGAAAAAAGATTGTTTTTAAAAAGACAATGAACGGTGTAAATACAAACGAAATTTTTGTTAGTAATAATATATTCACAAATAGTAAGGCAAATCCAAGTAGTACCGCTAAATAATTTTGCTCTTTAAAAAACTTTTTCAGTTTATCTCTCTTTCGTAAATTTATTTTCTCCAAATATACCACCTCTCTAAGTATGAAAAGCCCTTAAAAAGGGCTTTATGAGACAATCAGTAATATATTTCCATTTACATGTAGCTTTTACTACAAATGATACAATTAAAGCCGATACAATTGCACCTAATAAACCAACAATAATATTACCAAACATGCCATGAAGAAATCCCTTCCCTTATCTGCTATAATACCTATAATAGCCCCAACGAAAAATGTGATAATCCATCCCATTTTTCGTTCTCTTTTTCTATTAGGATGTTAATTTATAATTAAATACAAAAGTTATAAACCACCTTATTTAATTACTAGCGCTTTGTAATTCCCATTGAATTATAACTATTCACAAAAGGAGATTTACTACAATAACACGAAATTATGTACATACATTGTATCCAAAAAAACTAAATTCTGTCAAACAACATGGAGATTATAAGTATATTAAAATATCTTTTTTTATTCTAAATTAGGATTTTAGCACGATTCGATGTGAATTGTATCTTATTTCAAGACAAAAACCAACCTACGCTCCCTCTTTCAGAAAGGAGATCGACAAATGATTTTTAAAATGAATCCTGCTTCTATTGAAGTTGCATCCGCTATTTTAGCAATCCAAATTCCTGCTTATCAGGTGGAGGCAAAATACATTAACAGTGTAGCAATCCCACGTTTATATGATACTGTGAAAGACATTCAAAATTGTAATGAGACATTTTATGGATACATCTTTGAAAATAAACTAATAGGTTTTATTTCTTTTGTAAATGAAGGAGCAATTATTGATATCCATCGCCTAGTTGTATCACCCGACTATTTCCATAGAAGAATTGCAACAAAGTTACTCCTTCATTTATTTAGCGCATCCCCTGATACAAGTAAATATATTGTACAAACAGGGAAAGCAAACATCCCTGCCCTTTCTCTATATAAAAAACACGGCTTTGTTGAAGTAAACGACATTGTAGTACCCGACGGAATCGTCCTTACTCAATTAGAAAAAGACAGAAAAAAATAAATAATTTGACTTATATGTTTTATTATGTTATTTTTTACTTTATAAAACCTTTTGCTGAATCCAAATTTTGGAACGGGGGAACCATTTATGTAGCCTATGCTACTTGGGGCGAATCTTTTTTAAGTAGGGGAACTCTCACTTCCCGAGTCCGACAGCTAACCTCGTAAGCGTAATGGGAGAGGGAAGGTGCTTTTTACCTATGTTACACAGTATCCCTCCTTAACTATAAAGTGTATGGAATCGTTATCATAAAAAACTATATTTATAGTAAAGGAGACTTGTACAATGTTACGTTTATCAGATCATGAAATAAAAATGATGGAGCAACGCCTCCGATTGGAGCAACAGCGTACGTATCAAGCAAACAAAATTGTAGATAGTTTACATCACAAATACTTTTTTCAACATATTTTTCAGCCGAAAAGATAAATTAACATGCTAAAATTGCTAATAGGTAAAGGTAGAAACGTTGTAAATTAAAAAACTTTACTGAGTTAGACCTTTCATGTTTTTTCTTTCTTTAAGTGAAAAAACACTATTCGATTTATTCAAAAAAACAAAACTTCATTACCATGTGTAATGAAGTTTTGTTTGCTACTGAATCACTTAGAACATACGTCCTTTTAATTCTCATATAATTTCTCTTTCTTACTAAGCCTCCTTATTATGATTATATAGGCACAAAACAAAGCGCACTTTCCAAACAAGCAACTGCAAAGTTTGGAAAATAAGATACTATGCTGCAGTTACTGAATTTCTTTTCTGCTTTCTCCTATTCTTTTTCTTATACCACCACATATATATTCCAGTAAACATTAAAATAGATGGAGTAAGTCCACCGATTACATATAAGACTTTTGTAAATAGTCCACCAAATGTCCCTGTATGTAACGGAAGATGCCAAGTTTGATAGGTAAGTCCACGATCTACATTAGGATCCATCTTTGCGATTACTTTTCCACTATACTGGTCCATCCACACCTTTACATTCCCGTTGCCTGGATCATACGAACGGCTCATACGAATTTCGATAGCCCCTTCTGCCTTTCCTTGTTTCACCTTCTCTGGAATTCTCACTTGCATAATTGTTCCTTCTGGCACTTCTTTTTCAGCTGTATGTAACAATCGATCAAGAGGAATCTTTCCTCCTGAAAGAGGTTTAGAAATTAGCTTTTCTTTCGCTGGTATCACAGTAGCCTTTGCACCAAACCATCCAAAAATAGTTTTATCATACACAAAAAGACCACCAGTTAACGAAACGATAAGTAAAAATGGAACAGAAACTGCACCAATAACTCTATGTAGATCAAATTGCTTTACATATTGATTCTTGCTTTGACGAATATTGAACTACCCCCACCTACCTCTACACGAGCCTGAGGTGGAGGATTCTCCTGTTTCGGCCCTAGCAAAAACAGTTCCTCTCGTTCAACAAAGAGGATACAACGATATAGAAGTTCCGTAGTGTCCCTAAGACGACCCATTCGATCTTCCGAGGAAAACAAAAGAGGTACAGCTACTTTTTTCTTATATCGAGAGTAGAACACCTTGTCATGCATCCAGTTCCTAGACTTATTATCTGCTCTGGTAATAAGCGTAAAAGACTGGGACAAGGCGTTCTTTTTTATAATACAGATAATTTGGCTAGTTTCTTCTTTTCATTTTCAAATACGTCCAATCGTTCAATTTGTAATGCTTCGTTTGGCCGATTCGCATCATATAACTGATAGAAATGATGTGTGCGAATAGCCAAACGATTGTTCAATTGATGCCAATGACTCCAGTGATGTGCATCTTTCTTTGGAATATACAGCTGCAGAACTCGCGGCACTTTTTCTTTGTATCCTAACCCCCGGCGCCCAATCGTAAAAGCAGCAGATTGATGAATAGAGATACCGAATTTTCGCATATATTTCATCTTTCCTGCAATCGAAGTGTAAGCTGGATTGACTTGAAAGACAGCCACACCCCTTTTATCCGCGCGACCTAGAATTGCACTTGTCATCTTTTCATAAGCGAACATACTCTTCATTCGATTCGCTCGCTTATTTCCATAACGATCCCCTGTTTTCGATTGGGTTGTATCTAACTTCTCGATGACAATTGGCTTGTTATACCGCTCCGCTAAGTCTACTAAGCGAACGGCCTCCGTTTCGATTATCTTTGTGATTTGTTCGGTGGATTTACCTAGAATTGAAAAACGGAGGGCACCACTTCCTTTGTAATTCCCGTCCTTCGTTACATTCACCCAAGCAAAATGTTCGAGATTGCAATCCACACCAATTGCGCCATCTGATGTACTATAATTCGTATGAGAATTTTCCGGCACATCGACTAAACATTTCACAATGTAATACTCCCCATGATCTTCCACAGACCACGCAATCGGTTTGCCATGTTTTTTCTTATTCTTACACTGTAATTGGGTTGTGATTACTTCTTTCATGATTTCTTGTCCATACGGGAATGTAACAGCTGGGAACTTAAGTGTTTTTCCGGAACTTGTCGTCATCCATAATTCCTGTGTCTCAGGCACATACTGAAACCCAAAATTTCCATATTTGGCATCTTTACGGCCAGATAGAATGAGTTGTTTATTTCGAGCACGGGAAAAGAATATTTTCCATTTGTCATGGTTACGTACAAACTCATCGATGGTAAATCGAAAGCGAAACAGTTTTTTGCTTCCAAATACTGCGCTTGGAATATGCGTTTTATATGATGCAAGTTTCTGTGTTAAACGAAGTTGTCTGTGGGTTAAAAGGCCGATTTTCGCCTGGATTCTTTTGATTTGAGCATCTAAGTACTGGTGTTCAAACAGATATTCATTCAGCCAAATTAAGGTGTCTTTTTTACGAGATAAGGAGATAAGGTTGTTGTGCTTCGCAAAGCGGGTGTTTTTCGGAAACGTCAGCTTTTCTTTCACACAACTTTGTTTGATTTTGCGAAGATTTGTCAGTTTTGTCCGTTCTTGTTTCAACTTTTTCTTGAGTTTCTTAACCTTCTCTTGTGTTTGTTTCTCATATATTTTTTGTAACTCCATTAAACCTGTAAACAATGCCTTCGCTTCTTGCGCCGCACTGTTTGCATAGTAATCATTCAATTGATAATTCCGCTTGAGAACAAGATGAAGACTATCCGCATGCATCTTGCGGTTCCAACGTTTTTCCCGAACAATCGTTTGAAATGCAAAGCGTTTCGCCTGATTACATGTTTCGATTGTCTGTGTTAATGCCTCTACCATTTCATATGGTAAATCTGTCTTATAGATTCGTTTCGAAAAATACGCTTTCTTCACCTGTTCTCACCTCATTTTGTTTGATAAGATCATTATATAACAAAACAAACATACGTTCCATTAAAAAAGAGACATTTTCTTTAAAAAAGACAAAACCGAGAAGACCCCCACCTTCACTTCGTTTAGAGGAGGGGGTCTTCTCGGTTAAAATGATAAATGAATCTCATCTTCAGAAGCAGTATACGGACCGTACTTTGGCAAAGAATCTACTTAAAAAAAGCAAGATGCTACTACATCCCAACACCTTTTATTGAGCTCTAACATTTTTGTCTGCTCCATTTCTCATTCCCCCAGCTTTCTCAATCCTATTTATAAACGACATTTCTCCACTTCTCATTCCTCTCTAAAATTCACATCATATACCCTGAACGTCCTTTTCTCTTCGCCCGATAATTTTTCACTTTCGCAATCGTACCACACGCTCTCCCATCTTTACCTCCAGCATACATACCACACCAACGTTTACTCCCATTACGAGAATAATCATAAAAAACCCAGCGGCAATCTGGACATGCTTTTAACCGGCTCCATCTCTTTTGATCAATAGCAACCAAAATACTTTGTAAAATCATCGTATACAAATTTTCTTCTCCAATTGGTTCATATGCAACAGAATCCATATTCTCTGTCACACATACTCGAAACGGATACTTTCTAAACCATTCTTGTAGTGTCCCTTTCTCCTCAACCACGAAACGAATTCCATCTCTAAATTGCTTCAGCTCATCCAACGTACCAAAAGAGAGTTCCTCATCAAAATGGTTTCTCATAAATTGAAGTACATCATCTACTGTATTAAGCTCATCTACCTGCTTTCTTGTGTCATTTGGAATTCTCCATGTATTTAAAAAATCTCTTACAACTTCTAATTGTCCTGGTGCCTCTTGGCCGTGACTCAAATTCATTCACCATCTTTCTAAAATTTACTTTTTTCTGACTTTATGTATAATTATAATATAAAACAGTTAACCATTAAAATATTTTAACGGTTACATCACAGGAGGGATTTTATGAAGAACTTTTCAATACCTATACGTTTTATACTCATTTCTTCCTTTTTCATGGCATTTGGATACTTTGCTGTGTATGCCTTTCTCGCTATTTATTTATCTAATTTTTTACACTTTTCTGCCATGCAAGTAGGAACAATTTTAACAATTATGACTATCACATCACGAGTTATCCCTTTATTTTCTGGTATCATTGCCGACAAAGTAGGCTATATGATTATGATGATATCTGGTTTACTATTAAGAGGCATTGGCTTTATTTGTTTAGGGATATTTTCAGAGTTTCATACTATTTCAATTTCTGCTTCACTAATTGGGTTTGGAACTGCATTTTATGAACCCGCTGCACGCGCTGTATTTGGCTCACAACCTGCTCGTATCCGAAAAGATTTATTTACATACTTAAATCTAGCTTTTAACAGCGGAGCTATTATCGGCCCAATTGCTGGCAGCCTGTTACTCATATGGAATCCTTTGTATCCATTTATACTTACCGGATCACTCATGTTATTATTTGCTGTCCTTTTTTATCTTCTTAGAAGTCACTTTCAAGTTTCTACAGAAAATGTACAGCTCTTATCTGGATTCAAAGTCGTCTTTGAAAACAAGCATTTCCTCTCATTCTCAAGCATCATGATTTTCTTTTACATTATGTTCACTCAACTTACTGTTGCTCTTCCTCTTCATATGACCAACATCAGTCATAATGAAAAATTAGGAGGAATTGTTATTACAATGAATGCTATTACAGGCGTTTTATTTATGATCGCCTTTAGGAAAATCTTTCACAAATACAATACACTATCGATTGTAAAATATGGCGTTCTATTAATGGGAATTTCTTTTTTACTAATCCCCTTATTTCAAGATCCGTATTGGCTATTTGTTTGTGTTATTTTATTTACAATCGGTGAAACACTTGTATTGCCTAATGCTGACATTACAATTGCGAATTATAGTAATGAATCTTATACAGCTACATATTTTGGTTTTTATCAGCTCTCACTCGCTATTGGCTTTATAATTGGAAACTATACAGGAACATGGCTTACATCACAGATGCAAGGGACGTATACACCTTGGTTTATTTTAGGAATACTTGGTGTTACAGGTTTTATTTTGCTTCATATTTTAAAAAATATGGAGCAAAAACATGAAAAAGAGATGATTCATACAGGATTATAAACGTATATAATGCAATGAAAAGCACCGTCCAGTCTATTGAACGGTGCTTTTCATAAAAAAATTATAATTTTTTTATCATTTTAAAATTAGTCAGTGTAACACCTTTACGCTCTACAGTTTGTGAACAAACAATTTTGTAGCCTCCATGTTCAAAAAATGGCTTAGCTGTAATACTTGCTTCTGTATCAATTTCTAAAAGATTTAATTTCTTCGCCTCAGATTCAAGCATATTTACTAAAGCTGTGGCTATACCTTGTCCTTGATAATCTTTATGAACATACAGTCTATCTAAGTGGCCAGTATGCGTTAGATCGCTAAATCCAACAATTTTATCATTAACTTTTGTAACAAATGTTATATTTCGATCTAATGATTCTTTCCAAGATTTCATTTTAGATTCTTTTTCATCTCTTGGCGCCCAAGCATCCAATTCTAATTGAGAATAATCTTTCAAATTTACTGAATGAACCGTTTCATAAAACAAAGAAATAATCTCTTCAGTATCAGCTTCCTTAAACTTTATAATCTTCACTTTTTGTTATGTCTCCTCTTATTATAATAAGCATATTCTCATATATTTAAAATTTCACCACCAATTTCTTCTTCCACACAACTGCTCTATCGTTCAATAAGAACAAACGAAATGTAGATCATTCCGGTTCATCTTTTTATAAACGGTTAAACTGTATTTCAAACCCACAATAATATCCAGTATAAAAAACACCTTTTAGTAAAACTAAAAGGTGTTTTTTTGTGAAACCATTAATGAATATCATGTTTTTTGAAATTACCGCCCTTTACTTCTGCTACGTCATATACAGTAATAAAGGCATTTTCATCAATTTCATGAATGAGTTCTTTCATTTTACTTTCTTCTAAACGGTTAATGACACAAGTGATTTCTTTAAATTGTTCCTTTGAATAACCGCCGTAAACTTCATTATACGTTGCACTTCGACCTAAGCGATCTCGAATTGTTTCTACCATTAATTCAGGTTCTTTTGTGATAATTTTAAAGGTTTTAGAACCACTTAAACCTACTTCAACGATGTGAATTACTTTAGAAGCAATAAAGTAAGCAATTGCCGAAAGAATAGCTCCTTGAAGACCAAATACTGTTGAGACAAAAATAAAGACAAACATGTTTAAAAATAAGATGAGATCACTTGTCCCAAAAGGTAATTTTCGAGAAAGTAATACGGCTAACATATCAATTCCATCTAATGCGCCACCGTTACGCAATGCTAACCCCATACCAAAGCCGATGATAATTCCCCCAACAACGGTAATTAACAATGTATCCCCTTCAATAATAGTTGGTACTTGGTGCATAAGAACAGTACCGATTGCTAGTGAAGCAATACCGATAACCGAATAAACAGCAAAACTTTTACCAATTTGCTTATATCCTAACCAAACAAAAGGGATGTTAATGACTGCAATTAGAATTCCTAATGGTAATCCAAATAATTCTGAGCTAACGATACTTAAGCCCGTCACACCACCATCTGATACGTTGTTTGGGATTAATACTGATTCTAGTCCATACGCTGTTATAAATGCCCCAATAATAATCATTAATGCTCGTAAAACGATTTTTAGTTTATGGGACTTGTTCTTTTTGATTGTACTCATATCATTTCCTCGCTTCAAACTTTTTTTCTCTTCATTACTACACATTTTTAATCAGTTAGACTCATTCCTAATAACTATTCTAACACATTTCCATCAGAATATTTCTTGAAGTATTTTTCCTCTTTAAGTGATTTTTTTCACAATCTCTTCTAACATGTAAAAAAGATAACCAATTTTCTTTTAAGCTGTTATTCAACAAGGTGCCCGATTGTGGAATTACAGAACGGGCATGTTGGTGAATGACTTTATTGTAAGAGTTAAATGCGAGATCGGCCGTTATCCGTCCCTGCTTGTTCAACAAACGGGCCAGTTTGTGGAGGATTTTAACAGGCTTTTTTAGAGTTATTATTTAAAAAAGGATTTTGAAGTCTGTTGGTGAAAATTAAATATTAAATCTATAAAAGATGGAGGTTGTTGTGATGTTGAAACTGTTTCAATATAACTGGCAAGTTCGTGATGATTGGTTTACATTGTGCGAAGACATACCGGATGAAGAACTATTAAAGAAACGGGTCGGTGGGTTCGGCAGTATCCTACATACCCTATTTCACATTGTAGATGTGGAATATATGTGGATCTTAGGTTTGCGAGGTGAACCAGTGTCTGAGGAGCCATTGTTTGAGGATTATGCTAGCTTACAAAAAGTGAAAAATCTTTCAGCTCAATACCATGAGAAAGTGAAACCATTTGTGACATCTTGGACAAATGAAATGGATTCTCGGAAACTTTCAGAAACTGATTTCAATAAAGAACCGATTAGCTCTAGAGACGCACCAATCAGGCGCCGAGTCATTGAATGTACACACGGAGAGATCATACGTCATGTCATTGTCCACGAAATCCACCATATTGGTCAGTTATCTATATGGGCACGTGAAATAGGAAAGGAGCCTATTTCCGCAAATCTGAGAGGAAGAGGGCTATTCGATAATTAGACTGCCTTTGCCAATTTCACAAACGGGCGCGTTTATTTAGAAAAGCGTCTTTTCTTGTATATTAAGTCATTTGATAGAATATGGTACCATTAATATGCTACATCAAATATTTATAATGTTGATTCATGTGAGTGTAGTGTAAGGCTTAAAAAAGAACTGAAATACTTGTCAAAATATTATTTTTCTTGGTTTTCCTTAAAAATGGACAGTTCTTTTTTAAAGTGAAATCGCTCTTTTAAAAAGCTCCCTAAATTTCTCCCTATCTTCTGATGTAAATGGTTTTGGCCCCTTTGTACGCTTTCCACTTTTTCGAGCCATTGCACTCAAATAACGTGTTTGTAATAATTGGTCAATGTTTTCATTTGTATAGCTATACCCATTATGGTGAAGAACCGTACACCCTTTTGCTAAACCTAGCGAAGCAAGACCATAATCTTGCGTAACGATTATGTCTCCTTTTTCTGCTAACTTCATAATCCGATAATCCGCAGCATCTGCTCCAGAATCAACATAAATCGTTTCCACTCCTGATGGTTGTTCCGCATTAGAAAAATGAGAAAAGCTAGTAACAAGGATAACAGGAATTTCAGCATTCGTACCTTCAGAGATAATAATATCTTTTACCGGACAAGCATCTGCATCAACATAAATTTTCATCTTTATCACTCCCATAAATAAGTTCGAGTTGATGATAACGGCAGATTTAGCTTTTGTCAAACGAAGATGCTTTACCTAAAATCATTAAAAAAACAGATATTCTATTAAAGGGTGCGATTGTGGAACAAGAATTACAAGGGTGATACATATTATACATGACTAATATGTATCACCCTTTATTTTTTATGACTTTTTTTGATTTAGGTCTTGATAATATTTGTTAAACAACTTTATTGTCAATCAACACAATTGTTATAGAATTAGTATTTTATAATGTAAAACCTTTAACACTAACTTCTTCAGATAAAACACTAACCATTTATCAGATATTTGTTTTTTTATTTGCTTACAAATTACTTATAGTCTCTTTTGTGTATTTCATTTTCTTTCTTCTTTATTTTTCCTAGTATAATCTCTTTACCATTTATATTTTTTTATTGAACTGTTTAACTTCCTTAAATACCCTTGTTCCTACATCCAAAGAATTAACTGTAAACTAGTTCTTTTTGGCTTAGATCAAGCGTCTGCGCTGTTGAAGTATGAATCTCTTGGAAAAGCTCTGGGTTTTCCGCTAGTGACACGCCATAAGAAGGAATCATTTCTTTTATTTTCAGTTCCCACTCTTTCATATGTTGTGGGAAGCATTTTTCTAATACCTCAAGCATAACGTGAACAGCAGTAGAAGCACCCGGAGAAGCGCCGAGTAATGCAGCTATCGAGCCATCAGCGGCACTAACAACTTCCGTACCAAATTGAAGTGTTCCTTTACCACCAGCATCAGTATCTTTGATAACTTGCACACGTTGGCCCGCTACCACTATATCCCAATCCTCGCTTTTGGCGTTCGGAATAAACTCGCGTAATTCTTCCATGCGCTTTTCATTCGATAACATAACTTGCTGTATCAAGTATTTTGTCAATGACATCTCTTTTACGCCTGCCGCCATCATAGTGAGGACATTATTCGGTTTTACGGAACCTATCAAATCAAAATTCGAACCAGTTTTTAAGAACTTTGGTGAGAAGCCGGCAAACGGTCCAAACAGCAATGTTTTTTTGTTGTCAATATATCTTGTATCAAGATGCGGAACAGACATTGGCGGAGCACCAACCTTAGCCTTACCGTATACTTTTGCATGGTGCTGCGCTGCAACTTCCGGATTGTTACATACCATAAATAATCCGCTTACCGGGAACCCTCCAATATGTTTTGACTCAGGAATACCGGTTTTTTGTAGTAAAGGCAGACTTCCGCCCCCACCGCCGATAAAGACGAATTTTGCAGTATGGTATTCGATTTTACTATTATTCATATCATGCACTTTCACTTCCCATGATCCGTCGCTAGCACGTTTAATATTCTCGACACTATGTTTGTAGTTTATTTCGACATTTTTACTCTGCAAGTGGTCAAACAACATACGTGTTAAAGCACCAAAGTTGACATCCGTTCCAGAATCGATTTTCGTTGCCGCTATTGGCTCATTCGATGTACGCCCTTCCATAATAAGTGGCATCCACTCCTCCAGCTTTTCATGGTCATCAGAAAATTCCATTCCTTGAAACAGCGGACTGTTTGAAAGCGCTTCAAAACGTTTTTTCAAAAACGTTACATTTTCTTCCCCTTGCACCATACTCATATGAGGTATTGGCATGATAAAGTCTTGCGGATTACGAATCAGATTACTATTTACAAGATAAGACCAAAATTGTCTTGAAAGCTGAAACTGTTCATTAATTTTGATAGCTTTGCGAATATCTATAGATCCATCAGATTTTTCGGATGTATAGTTCAGTTCACAAAGTGCAGCGTGGCCCGTTCCCGCATTATTCCATTCGTTAGAACTTTCTTCTCCTGCGTTTGCGAGTTTCTCGAACACTTTGATTTCCCATTCAGGTACTAACTCTTTCAGTAATGATCCCAAAGTCGCGCTCATGATTCCGGCACCAATTAAGATAACGTCTGTTTTTTGCTGCATGTTGCTCATGATAATCTCTCCATCCCCTATATTAGCAAAAAAGAGTAGGTGCATCTGCTTAAAGGTCGCAAAAAGCAAAGCGTCGCCTAGACCCCTACCTAGGAACCTATCTCTCCTGCCTCAAATATAACCATCTCATACTCCTGTCTCTTATACACATCTCCGAGCCCACGAGAC
>NZ_JAEHBX010000349.1:0-265 GCF_016483395.1 Bacillus cereus group sp. N21 | reverse complement strand
GATCTTTGTTTGGATCTTTGTTTGGATCTTTGTTTGGATCTTTGTCTGGATCTTTGTTTGGATCTTTGTTTGGATCTACACCTGTTTCGTCCTTGATTTTTGTATTCGTGATATCATAACCATTTACTTCTGTTTGATATCCATCTACTGGTTGTTCTTTCACTTCATACTTGTAGGCTTTGCCGTCTGCATCGTATGCCGCTAAGTCTTTAAATTCATACTTCCAGCCACTTGCTTCACTTACTTCTTCCGTTGCGATCACTTT
>NZ_JAEHBX010000348.1:0-265 GCF_016483395.1 Bacillus cereus group sp. N21 | reverse complement strand
AAAGGAACATGTATTCAAGTGGAAACATTATCAGCCTGATGTTATCTTATTAACGGTAAGATGGTACCTACGGTACAACCTCAGTTTTCGTGATTTAGTCGAAATGATGGAGGAACGGGGCTTATCCATTGCTCATACAACGATTATGCGTTGGGTTCACCAATATGGTCCTGAGTTAGATAAGAGAGTTCGTCGTCATCTTAAGAAAACGAATGATTCTTGGCGAGTAGACGAGACGTATATTAAGGTCAAAGGAAAGTGGATG
>NZ_JAEHBX010000347.1:0-266 GCF_016483395.1 Bacillus cereus group sp. N21 | reverse complement strand
CAATTAAGAAGAACCCGAACGTTACAACAGTAATTGGTAGCGTAATTAAAATTAAAAATGGTTTTACAAACACATTTAAAACCGCCAATATAATACTCGCAATAATTGCAGTTTGTATATTTGCTACGTAAAACGCGTCTGGTGCAATCCCTTTTAAAAGTCCCGATACAGCGATTAACACAACGCTATTTACAAGAAGTGATACAATCCATCTCATTTTCTTACACATCCTTTTGACATATATATTTCATCATACGCTAATAGAC
>NZ_JAEHBX010000346.1:0-266 GCF_016483395.1 Bacillus cereus group sp. N21 | reverse complement strand
AATAAAAATACCTTACCCACGGAGGCTTGCGTATGAGTGCTGTAATGGCTGAGCGTACCCCTCCGCATAATATAGAAGCTGAGCAGGCAGGCTTAGGTGCCATATTGATTGATCAAGATGCGTTAACGTCAGCATCAGAACTATTGGTACCTGACTCATTTTATCGAACGAAACATCAAAAGATCTTTGAAGTGATGCTTGGCTTGTCTGATAAGGGAGAGCCAATTGACTTAGTAATGATGACGTCAGCGATGGCTGATCAAGGA
>NZ_JAEHBX010000345.1:0-267 GCF_016483395.1 Bacillus cereus group sp. N21 | reverse complement strand
GTTAGGGTATATATCCATTGCATCTAAGTAATATCTTAAATTTTCGAGACTAATTGTACGTTCCTTTAAATCTTCATATTGTTTTAGTAGTTCATAAATACGTATAGCGTATGTACTTTTCAATTTAATAACATTAGCTAATCTATAGCTTGTAAACTTGCTGCTTAATTCTAATAGAAATGGCTTTAATAATGGATCGAAACGCATATCGATTGTTCCTTTATTTCTGTTGTAAATCGCTGAAGAAAGCCAAGATACCTGTATCAA
>NZ_JAEHBX010000344.1:0-267 GCF_016483395.1 Bacillus cereus group sp. N21 | reverse complement strand
ATACAAATTTTTAAGGGGATTTGGGGTGCTTAACTCTTAATGAAAAAGAAGATATTAGGGCTATCGTCAGCATTTTGGAAAAAACTACGCTAAGCAAAAGATACAATAAGCTGTCCATATGGACAGCTTATTTACATAATAATCGTTATTGGAAGTTAATTATATTTTTCTACGTACTAAATAAAAAGCTAAGGAACCAATAATAATAGGTGTAACCAAACTAGAAGAATATGGATTTTTAAGAAGAAAGAGTATACGTATATAGAT
>NZ_JAEHBX010000343.1:0-268 GCF_016483395.1 Bacillus cereus group sp. N21 | reverse complement strand
TTATTTAACTGTTCAATAAAAGAGAGCTCTTCTCCTTGTACATTTTTTGATTTTGGAACAGCATCCCCTAAATCACGGGCAAGATTTGCGTTCTCTAACGCTCCTTTAAGGCTTTTCCATAAATTCGTTCTCGAAATACCAAAATCGTCAAAACATCCCGACCAGACGAACGCCTCTAAATTTCGTTCTGTTACAAACTTCGCTGGCATACGAAGACAAAATTCAAATAAATCCTCAAACATTTTGCTCTCTCGTTCTTCTAACAATG
>NZ_JAEHBX010000342.1:0-269 GCF_016483395.1 Bacillus cereus group sp. N21 | reverse complement strand
ACATAAGGGAAGTTTGCTCCTTTGAAATTCCCTGTTTTTTCGTGGTAACCACCGTAAATGAGTCGTTTCATTTCATCGATGCCTTCATCAAATTCATGGTTTCCGATTGTACCTACATCAAATTTTAAGTCATTTAAAAATTCAATCGTTGGTTCGTCTTGTAACAATGCTGAAACTGGTGGACTAGCTCCGACAATATCGCCAGCATGTACGAGAAGTGTATTAGGGTTTTGTTTTTTACGTTCTTTTAAATAAGTGGCTAAGTAATC
>NZ_JAEHBX010000341.1:0-269 GCF_016483395.1 Bacillus cereus group sp. N21 | reverse complement strand
ATGCTGATGAATATTTCACAGCGTACGACATAACTGGTACGTGTCCAAAACCATTCTCATCTAACGCATGGCGAATTGCTGTTACGAATCCGTCCATCATGTTTGATGGCGCAATAATGTCCGCTCCTGCTTTCGCTTGGCTTACAGCTGTTTTCGCAAGTACTGCAAGAGACTCGTCATTTAAAATAATACCATCTTCAATTACACCGCAATGACCATGGCTTGTGAATTGACATAAACATGTATCTGCAACTACTACTAACTCAGGG
>NZ_JAEHBX010000340.1:0-270 GCF_016483395.1 Bacillus cereus group sp. N21 | reverse complement strand
ATACAACGCATTCTACTATGATTCTAGCACGACTAATAGACAGTCCCGTTTTGTCGGAAATAGTAAGCATGAATCCATCGCGAGGTCCAGCGCCAATTCCAGCCGCAACATACATACCTCCCCCAATACCTGTGATTGCAATACCGGAAAATAAGATGAGTAAGTTTATCCATAAATAATGAGTAGCGTTTGGAAGGATATTTGATTGTAAGAAAAAGTCCATAATAGGACCGATAAGTAGTGCATTTAAAAATGTGCCCACGTTTATAT
>NZ_JAEHBX010000034.1:0-56152 GCF_016483395.1 Bacillus cereus group sp. N21 | reverse complement strand
ATGAGTACCGGACTGGCGACGTAACGAAGAAATGCGACAGCTATCTTTACCGGACTTTTTGAACATCACTAAAATATGGGTTCAAAAAGGAGGATAAAGAGAGCCGAGCAGTTCGAGGCACGGAAGCCAGGAGGATACGGAGTGTAGCTTATACTACATGAGTACCGGACTGGCGACGTAACGAAGAAATGCGACAGCTATCTTTGCCGGACTTTTTGAACATCACTAAAATATGGGTTCAAAAAGGAGGATAAAGAGAGCCGAGCAGTTCGAGGCACGAAAGTCAGGAGGATACGGAGTGTAACTTATACTACATGAGTACCGGACTGGCGACGTAACGAAGAAATGCGACAGCTATCTTTACCGGACTTTTTGAACATCACTAAAATATCACTTGCTAACATATTGTAATGAATGTATAGTATCATGTTGTACATTCATTATGACAAGAGAGAAAGGATATTAAAAAGGGTATGAAACTTGGTGCTCGCATTTTAAAAACGGGTATTGCCATTACATTAGCTTTATTTGCTTGTACTCTGCTCCAATTACCGAGTCCAGTATTTGCGGGGATTTCAGCAATTTTTGCTGTACAGCCATCTGTATATCGCTCGTATTTGACAGCACTCGAACAAATCCAAGCAAACGTAATTGGTGCAGTATTCGCTATCGGATTTGCATTTGCTTTTGGACACAATCCTTTTATTATTGGATTAACTTGTATATTAGTTATTGCTCTTACACTACAATTACGTTTAGAAAATACAATATCAATTGCTTTAGTGACGGTTATTGCGATTATGGAATATCAAGGAGCAAACTTCTTTGACTTCGCTCTGCTTCGCTTTGCAACCATTATGGTCGGTATTGTCGCGGCTTCACTTGTAAATTTAATGTTTATGCCGCCAAAATACGAAACAAAACTATATCATCGTATCGTTGATAACACCGAAGAAATTGTGAAATGGATTCGTATGAACAGCAGGCAAGCTTCTGATTTTACAACACTAAAAACAGATATTGATCGTATGAAAGAAAAAATGATTAAATTAAATCATTACTACTTACTTTACAAAGAAGAAAGAAGCTATACGAAAAAAGTACAATTTGCAAAAATTCGTAAGCTCGTCTTATTTAGACAAATGTTAGCAACAACGAGTCGTGCATTAAGTACATTAAAAGCATTACATCGCACTGAAAACGAATTACGATATATGCCTGAACCATTTCAAGAATCCATTCAAAATGAATTAGATTCATTAACACACTATCATGAACAAGTTTTGTTAAAATTTATTGGCAAAGCGAAAAAACAACAGTCTGTTGAGATGCTTGATGAAGTAGAAACTGGTAAGCAGGAATTAATCGATATATTTATGGACTATCAAAATAAAGATAATGAAGAATCATATAAAATATGGTTACATCTCTTCCCTCTTATTTCTTCAATTATTAATTACAGTGAAGAAGTTGAACATTTAGATTTACTTGTAGATAGTTTTTATACGTATCACAAACCCGAAGACGAACTACAAATTGATGAAAAAAAAGAAGATGAATGAAAAAACAGCCCCTTTACGCCAAAGGGGCTGTTTCTTCTATATGTTGAATTTGATATAAATCATAATAAAATCCTCGTTTTTGCATTAATTGTTCATGAGAACCCTTTTCTTTTATTTCACCATCTTCGATATATATGATCGTATCCACATGTGTAATAGTTGCCAATCTATGAGCAATGATTATTGTTGTACGGTCCGCAGCTAATGTTTGAAGAGCCTCTTGAATATGTCTTTCGTTCTCTAAGTCTAAAGCCGATGTTGCTTCGTCTAATATAAGTAAAGAAGGATTTTTCAAGAAGACACGTGCAATCGCTACACGCTGTCTTTGTCCACCAGACAACTTTACGCCTCTTTCTCCCACAACTGTATCGTATCCATCTGGTAGATTCATAATAAAATTATGAATCTGCGCTGCTTTTGCAGCCGCAATAACTTCCTCTTTCGTTGCTTTCGGGTTTCCATATAAAATATTAGATTGAATCGTATCACTAAATAACAGATTATCTTGCAAGACAATACCGATATGACTACGTAAATTTCTTACATTATACTCTCTCACATTCACACCATCTACATAAATCGCACCGCTAGAAACATCATAAAATCTTGGAATTAAACTAGCTAAGGATGACTTTCCACCTCCACTCGCTCCAACGAGGGCAATTTTTTCTCCAGAACGAATTGAGAAAGAAAGGTCATGTAGTACATCTTTTTCATCAGTATTATACCGAAAGGAAACTTGATCAAATACAATTTCACCAGAAAGCTTTTTTGCTTCAATTGCATTTGGAGTATTTACAATATCATACTTTTCATCTAACAGTTCAAACACTCGATCCATTGATGCAAATGATTGTGTGAGTGTTGTAGAAGAGTTAACAAGGCGGCGTAATGGACTATATAAACTATCCATATAGCCAACAAAAGCAACCATCGTTCCAAGTGTTAAAGAGCCTTGAATCACTTCATATGCCGCAAACGCAATAACAAGTAACGGTCCTAAATCCGTTAACGTATTCACTGTAGAAAATGTCCGTGCTGTCCAGCTTGTATGTGTTAATGCTTTTGTTAAAAAATCATTATTTTTCTTTTCAAACTGTCCTTTTTCATACTCTTCTAATGCAAAACTACGCGTCACTTGCATCCCTTGGATACGCTCATGTAAATAACCTTGCATCGTTGCCAATGCTTGTGAACGCTCTCTCGTTAATTTACGAAGACGCCCGAAAAAATATTTCACTGCAACTGCATAAATCGGCAAAATTAACAATGCAACAAGCGTTAATTTTATATTCATAGAAAACATAACTACAATTGCAATGAAAATTGTAGCTGTATCAAGCCAGACATTCATAAGTCCTGTAATAATAAAATCCTTCGTCTGCTCTACATCATGGATTACACGCGAAATAATTTCACCTGTTTTTGTATTTGAATAGTAGCGTAAACTTAACTTTTGCAGATGACCAAAAATATGTTTTCGTAAGTCGTAAAGTACTGTATTACCAATACGCTGTGCAAAATATTGACGATAATATTCAACAGGTGGTCTCAGTACACCAAAAATAAAAAAGGCAATCCCGATTGCTGTTATCAATTGTGATGTTTTTTCCTGAAGTGATCCACCACCTTGAATGACATCATCAATAATATACTTTAATAACCACGGCATAATAAGCGGAATACCAAACTTAATGAGTCCAATAATAATTGTAATTGTAATAAGCCATCGATATGGTTTTACAAATTGTAAGTATCGATTTATTCCTCTCATATGATCCCCCCCTTAATAGGACAAACCTGCCGGGAAAACCCCTGCAGGTTTGTTCTAATCTCTATACATTAAATATCGTTCATACCACATATCTACAAAATCTGGCGCGAATGGTCCTTTTCTTTGATGAATCCACTGCGTTAAATACTCTACATTTCTTTTTAGAATCGTATCAATTACTGGAGGATAATTCATCATCTGACTATGCTTTTCATACTCATCTTCATCTAAAAGTGTATATGTCATATCTGGATATACCTTAATATCCAAATCATAATCAATATACTTTAATGCTTCAAAGTCATATGCAAATGGAGAGCTTAAATTACAATAATAATACACTCCCTCTTCTCTTAACATACCGATTACATTAAACCAATAATTTGAATGAAAATAACAAATTGCAGGCTCACGCGTAATCCATGTTCGACCATCTGATTCGGTTACTACAGTCCGATCATTTGCACCAATTACAAGACTTTGTGTCCCTTTTAAAATTGTAGTTTCTTCCCACATTCTATGAATGAAACCATTATGTTTATAACTATGTATTTGTATTTTTTCTCCTTCTTTGGGAAATCCCATACGTTCTCCCTTCTTTCACTGTGAATGCTCTTCTAAAGTTGTTCCAACTAGTATCGTTCCTTTTAAAAACGTATTGAGCCGAATTCACTTTTTTTCTATTATAACTTTTTTGTCAAAATTTTAAAACTAAACCGACACAATCCAGCTTTCGTAAAACACTATTACTCTCCATTGACAAATCCTGATGCGACAAAAAGCCCTTTTTCATAAATTAAGAAAGGGCTTTTCCAACTAAAGCATCCGGATACATCACTTCTTTAGTTAGAAATTATTTTTTCAGTTTCAAAAGAGTGAATCACTTCATTTGTTTGTTGCTCAAATTTTTCATGCAAAAGCTTCAATGCTTGTTCCGTTTTGTGTATTTCTTGACGAATAAAATGCAACTCTTTTTTATCGTCTTTTTCTTGTTCACTTGTTTCGATCTGTTGGTACTTCTCTAAATGCGCTTGTAATTTCAACAACTCATCCATTGTTTGCAATTGTTCTCCTACCAACTTATCAAATGAATTCATTATTTACCCCCTGTTTTTAATAAATTCCAACATCTATTCATACAGGATACATCGCTACTAAATATTTTCTAATGTCCTATCTCCTTCTCCTTTGACTACATTTGTTGACTTATTAGAAGTTATGTCGGCTCCCTCAACAAAATTCTTAAAGCAATCGACCTTAAACTATCACTAGTAATTTCCCCCCTGTCATAATCACATTACCAAACAAAGAAAACACTTCTCTTGAATCGAGAAGTGTTTTTCTTTGTTATTGATTCGTGCTAGAAGATTGTGATTTTTTTGCTGCTGATTGTGCATTTTGTTGTTTCACTGCTTGCACATCTGTGTCAGTTGCAAACTCTGTGCCGTAGCTAGCATTTGCACTTTGAACACCAGCGCTAGAAGCCTGTGCTTTTTTCGCTTCTGATTGTGCATTTTGTTGTTTTACTGCTTGTACATTTGTCTCAGTTGCAAACTCTGTACCATAGCTAGCATTTGTACTTTGAATGCTAGCACCAGAAGTTGCTTTGTTATAACCTTGTTGTTTTTTACTCATCTTTCTCACCTCCACAATCAATAATGTAACCAACCCTTTCAAAAGATATCCGCAATTTTATTTTTTAATTTACGCATACATCTCCCTCGGCTCATTCAAACTACATATGATGGAGGTGTACACATGCACATTGGACGCGATATGACAGAACTATCTATGATTTCGAAAGAAGAATGGAAACAAGATGAATTAGCTTATTTTCACCATTCCTTGCAACAAATCATGCCTTATTTAAACGTAGAAGGCCAAACGATTTACAAAGAAATTATAAAAGAGATCGAATCTCGAGGTGGTCTTCAAAGAAGTGACGCGGATTGGACGCACAGTACAAAAGTTTCTTATGACTAAAAACGTGTTCCCTAATTTGGGAACACGCTCCATCTCCAACCTTTTTTACCTGTTGTAAAGGACCAAACTGGTGAAGTCACTTGACCACCATATCGGTCTTCGACTTTTATATACCATTGATACGTCGTATTTTCCTTTAAATTCTCCCATTTTACCTTTGCGTTGCGCCAATTCGCCACAAAATTATCTTTACCGATTACTTCATTCGTGTACACGTTTACTTCTACATAGTCTGTTGCGACTTGTTTTATCGCAGGTTTTAAATCAATGTCTAATTCAAATTCATCTTTTCCTGGATACTCTTCTGGTTTATAAAAATTATACTCATTTAAATATGGAGAGTACGTTTTGACATACATTTTGTTCGCAGTTGTATCAAATTGTAAAAGTCGCATATATCCTTGTCCACCCTCTGGACCACCTTGATAATCCGCCAGCATTTGATATACTTTACGATCTACGATGCCGTCCCCATTATCATCAATTTCATCAACTAATGTCTCACTATCATGATAATGTCCACTCAACACAGCTAACACATTCTTATTCGGTTTAACTACTTCATTAAAAATTTTGTCACCAATCGGACTACGATTGCCTGATACAAGTAAATATTCATGGAATGATAAAATCGCTTTTCGATTCGGATATTTCTGCAATACTTCCTTCATCCATTGAATATCTTCATCTGTAACGCCCCATCCCATATACAGCATAATAAAATCGTTGCCTTTTACTGAAATCAAATCATAATGTCCGCGGTTATCCTTATAACTTTCGCCATAAAATCGCTTATCTTTAAAACGCCAATCCCCAAAATGTTTCGAGTATGCTGTATAGTCTTCATCTTTATGATTTACATCATGATTCCCGGCCAACACACCATACGGTACTTTCGCATTCTCAAGTACTTTCATGTATTCATCTGCGCGCTGCCATTGAAATTCTTGATATGATTTATCAACAAGGTCTCCCGTATGGAATACATATTTAATATTTAATGGATCTTTTTGTGCAGCAATCCAGTCAACCTGACTTTTGTAAATATAGGGATAACTTTCAGAGTAATACTGTGTATCCGACATCCATACAAATGTGTAATCAAACTTATTTGGTGAACTTGGAATTTGGTCTTGCACAATTACACTTACTTTTTGATCTTTTACATATTCTTTCGCTAATACAGCACCTTTTAATTCAAAGTCCTTATCCCCAGCAATTTTCGATGTAAGTCCTGTCCACTTATTTGTCATGTAGTTCCAAGCATACATCGTAACTTTTCTTCCTTCTAGAGAATGTCCATACCATTTTACTTCTACCGTATCATCGTTTTTCACATCATCAGCAACCGTTACATCAAAACGATGATATGGAAATTTCTCTGTTGATTCCGTTGTATAATATTTCCCATCTTTTTTACTAACTTTACTTAGCTGATCTTGGTCAAAACTTTTCTCACCATTCACAGCAAAAGCTTGTGGTGGTTCTTGTTCTATCGAATTTTCGGTAATTTTCATACGATCCGTTTCATTCGGCTTATACGTATACCCTTTATAAAATATTGCCTTCATTGCGTCATTTGTTGGATCAGTTACTTTTGCTTCAAGTGTCGGATTCGTGCTCACATTTTTTTCTCCATCTTTAGGTGCAATTGGAGTAGGATCTGTTGGATTTTCTGCCCAAGTTTCAAACATAATTGTCTTTTCTTCACGATTTCCTACCTGATCCTCAGCCTCTACATGTAACTCATGCTTTCCTGCTGCTAATTGTGCAGATGATGTTTCATATGGAGTTACAATTTCCTTACCATCCAATATAACTTTTTTACTTTTCACTCCTGCTATATCATCTGTAACTGTTACATCAATTGGAATTTTCCCTTTATATTTTTTCTCGTTCTGTACCGTAGTTGAAATCTTTGGTGGTGTATTATCAACTTTTACATTTGCAACGACTTCTTTATTCACACCATCTTGCACTGCAATTCGATGCTTTCCATCCTTCACTTGTTTTGTATCCCATAAATATGCATTCGAAATAAACTTTTCTTCTGGAACTTGGAATCCAAACGTAAATACTGGTGTTGATGTATCTCCATCACCAATTGATAACTCCTGATTTGGATTTGCAAAATTCGGATCATATAAAGTCGTTCCATCCGCTAATACAAGGCGAACATTTTTTAAATAAAAATCATCTTTATTCTCTTCAACTCGATTGTCAAATGGTGACGTCTTTGTGCCAGATCGAATATCAATTTTGAACGGCTCATTATATTTAATTTTTGATTGATCAATTTTTACAGTTAATGTGACATAATCACTATACGTATCATCAAATATACGTAATACTTCATTTTCAATTGTGACTGCGTTTTTAAAATACAAGTCAGTTTGCTTCACATCGAAAGCAAAATAAGCAGGCTTCTCTAACGAACGATATGTGTTCGTCTCAACTTTCTTTCCGTCCACTAAAAGAGCAAGTCGTTCAGCCCCAACCGACGAAGAGGTTCCTTTTAATAAAACTTGATTTGCAACCACTTCATCATCTTTTACATTAAGACGAAGAGGTCCTTTATCTTTCTCTCCAGCTATTTGCACTGAATACATATCACTTTTTACTACATTGAAGCCATCAGAAGCTTCCAAGTAATATGTCACTTTCTCTTTTCCAATTAATTCAGGTGAATAAATGGTATAATGATATTTTTTATCTACACGATCCTCTACTAAATTTTCAGCTTTATATTCTGCATTCGGATTCGTTTTGTAATATAATTTCACACTCTTAACCCGTTCGTTATCAAGAACAGAAAAACTCAGTTTATGATCTTGAAATTCAGAAACTAGTCCTTCTGCTGCTTTATGTGAAATTGTCGGCGCAATCGTATCCTCTTTCAAAGCAACTCGTTCAGCTGGTACTTGTCCTTCGAATATAGTTCCAGGAGATGCATTATGTTCTGCACTACTAATCTTTTGCATAATTTGCGAGCCATCTTGAGGATAGCGATATAAAATTCCCTTATTAGCTTTCACATCAGCTTGGTTTGCTTGATCATTGTAGTAAGCAGATGCAATTTCTGTCCCCGTCTTTGTTGCAACGACAATACCACGTGCACTTCCATTCGCCATTCCATTTGAATATATTCTAACAATATTTTTATTTTCTACTAAGTTCACACCAAATTGTTTATTAAAGTCAGCAACGGTTTTCTCATTGTTTTCACCATTTATAATCCAAAATACGAGAGACTGCCCTGATGGAATTACAACATCATCTGGAGTAGATCCCCAAATGAGATCACCTTCTGGTCCTTCAGATGGATAACGATATCGAATTGTATAATCCTTAAAATTAAGATCTTGTGTGCTATTGTTATACACTTCAATAAATTCATATCCATCTACTTTCCCAACATTCGTCGTGTCCGGCGTCACTTCGGTAATCAACAACGGCGGTACGCTTTGTGGTTCTATTTTTTTATGCTCTATTTTTGTTTCATAAGATTTTTCAATTGTTTCTTGATTCCCTTGCACGACAATTTTATAGAATAATGAATTTCCCCATAGCTCTTTTTGAGGAATTGTCACCTTATAAACATCGCTATTTCCTTCTTTATTCATCTGCAATTTTTTGTGTGCTAACTTGCCATCTTGGGTATACAAAACTGCTACATTCTCTCCGCCCTTAATCGTTGCAGTGATAGTTAAATCTTCTGTTACTATATGAGCAGGTAATGCCGTATGCTCAATCGCAACGCCTACTTGATCTGATTGTTTTACTGGCTCTAGCGGTACTTGAAATGGTATTTGCACACCAGGTGTTCCTTTTTCAAACCAACCTACTTTTTGCATTTCAGTACTTTCGGTTTTGTATGCATACGCCATACTCTGACCAACTTTTACATCCTCTTTCCCATATGTTGCAGATGATAAAACTGTTCCGTACTGATCAGCAAATTGAATGGTTCTCCCAGCGCTATTAGACATTCCATCCACTTTAAGTGGAAGAACTTGTTCTTCGGTTATATTCCCGCCGTATGCTTGAATAAAGTCTTGTTTTGATAATGCTGCGTTTCCTTCATTTTTAATCCAAAACACTTTCGTTCCTTTTGATGGAATTGTTGCATTTTCTGTAAAATTCCAATCTTCACTTCCAGTTTCTGAATACTTATAAATAAGTTTATAATCTTTCAACTGTATTGCTTCACTAGAATTATTGTATATTTCTATAAACTCATATCCATCTTTCCCGTTCACATTTATCGTATCTGGCATTAGTTCAGTAATCATAACTGCCCTATTCTTTGTATAATCCTCTACATGACGTTCAACAGTACTTACATATTGTTCTTTTTCTGGAAAGGTAATAATCTTTCCATCCTGTTCAATTTCAAACCAATATGTAAACGTATCAGACCAAACATCTAGCTTTGGAACAACAGTAGAATACAAATTATTCTCACCTTTGTTCATTTCCAGTTTTTTCACTACCAAACCGGACGCACTACGATATACAAGGTTTACTTTTGCCTTATCGTATACACTTGCTAACTGAAGTTCAATCGGTAAATCTTCATGTGCATTAATTTTCATTTTAGGTACATGCGCTGTTTCTTGTAATGACTTTTCTTTTTGATTATTATCTTTTTGTGCAGGCTGCTTTTCTATCGTTTCTTTGGAGTTTGGTTGTGTAGGCTCTAGTTGTTTGGAGTCTGGCTGGACTGCCTCTTTTTGTGTGGGTTCTGTAGGTGGATTTTCTTTTTTATGCGATTGGAATACAGTGTAAGTCCCAGGTGATGGTATTTCATTTTTCATTTCTTTCTTTGTTTCATTCCAAAAAGAATGAATGGATACATCTTTATTCTCTTTTCTTGTTTCAATGACATCTACCGTTTCATTTTTTTCAGTCGTTACTTCAATCCTAATTTGTTTATCACTTAAATCCTCAGTAGCAAATAAAACTTGTTCTTCTTTTATTTCCGTCTTATAGCGCTCATTAATCTCATTAACTGTTTTATTTCCAAATACGATTAACTTCGTTTCCTTTGGTTGTACAGATTGCTTTTCATTTTCATCTTTAAGTTTTAGCACTTTTCCATTGACCTTCAGTTGAACATTCTTCATATCCATAACTTTCGCTGATGGGTTATACAATTCGATATAGCTCAGATCATCCGTATAATGCACTTCTGAAATGAGAGTGTGCTGATTTTGTTCCTTCTCCTCAGCAAAAGTAACATGGCCTGGCTCAGTTAATGTTTGAAGTAAGAAAGTCGCTACAACTGCTGAACTGATTACTTTTTTAAGCATTTCCTATCCCCCTTTAAATTTTTCATTACAACTTTCATTGTATTTGTCATTTGTTAAGGGAATATGAAATATTTGTAAGTAATTATTATGTTTATATCGAAAAAACTTCAACCATTAAGGCTGAAGTTTTTTAACACATTCTTCATAAATCATACGATGCGATTTAGAAAAAGGTAATTTTTCAAATTCTTCTTTAGATACAACTTTTAATGTATCTGTTTCTTTAATAGCACTTGTTACCTTCCCATAAAATACAAATACATCCCATGTCCGATGAGTAAAAGTATGTTGCACATTCATTGCATACTCATCGATAGAAATAGAAATGGAAAAGTTTTCTTTCATATAATCAGTAAGCTGTTGTTTCTGATTTCGAATCCCTTCGCTAATTTCAACATTTGGGAATTCCCACATATTTGCAAGTAATCCTGTACTCGGTCTTTTGTTAATTACATAATTTCCATCTTCTGTTTGCAGCACACCCGCAACAAGTGGCACCATTTTAGGAGCTTTCGCCTTACTTTTGACTGGTAACTCTTTCTGTACACCTTCTGCATAACCACGACAGTGTTCCCGAACTGGACAAAGTAAACAAGCTGGATTTTTCGGAATACAAATGAGCGCACCTAGCTCCATTAAGCCTTGATTAAAATAAGATGGATTTTCCTTTGAAATGATTTCACGTACAATCTCTTCAAATACTTTTCGCGTCTTAGGTTTCGCAATATCATCCCAAACCGATAATATACGGGATAAAACACGCATTACATTTCCATCTACAGCTGGCTCTGGTATACCGTATGCAATACTTAAAATTGCACCTTTTGTGTATGGACCAACACCTTTTAATTTTTCAATTTTTTTCACATCACTTGGTACTTTCCCACCATATACTTCTTTTACTTCCTTCACCGCTGCATGTAAATTCCGCGCTCTAGAATAATAACCGAGGCCTTCCCATGCTTTTAATACCTCTTCATCATCTGCCGATGCCAACGCTTCTAACGTTGGGAACTTTCCCATAAAATTTGCGTAATATGGTTTTACAGCTTCCACTCTTGTTTGCTGCAACATAATTTCAGAAACCCAAACGCGATACGGATCTTTATTTTTACGCCAAGGTAAATCACGCTGTTCTTTTTCAAACCAACTAATTAAATCATGTTGAAACTTCTCTATGTTAAAATCATCTAATATTTCAAGTGCCAAACTTGATCCCCCTCATTTTTTGCATATACGTACTATTATAAAGATTTTAGGAAAAAATTTAAGTAAGATGATATAGGAAATAGAAGGCAAATGCCTTGAGATATCGAATAAAAAGAGTTACATTAATAAAAAACGGAGGTGTATTTTCATGGACACGGCCACTCACCTTGTTATGGGCGTCACATTAGGTGGTTTAGCAACGTTAGATCCAGCCATTAGCCAGAGTGATTTCGGACCACAAGCTGTTATGCTTGCAACGATCGCTGGCTCCAATATTCCTGATATTGATACCGTCTTAAAATTACGTAATAATGCAAAATATATACGAAACCATCGCGGGGTTACTCATTCCATTCCTGCTGTTATTCTCTGGTCTTTCCTTATAAGCGGAATTTCCTTTGCCTTCTTTACAGAAGCTCCCTATTTTCATCTACTACTTTGGTCATTTATCGCCGTCTTTCTTCACGTGTTTGTTGATATTTTTAACGCCTATGGTACACAAGCGTTGAGGCCTTTTACAAAAAGGTGGGTTGCATTAGGTGTAATTAATACATTTGATGCTGTTATTTTCTTTATCCATATACTCGCTATCGCTTGTATGGTTGTTGGCTCCCATAAAGGATATACTGCTTTAGCTGCATATATATTAATGTTTGTCTACTATGTCGGTCGAATTGTAATGAGACAAAATGTAAAAAGTGTAGTTTACAAACGATTTGAAGATGTAGAGGAAGTCATTATTTCTCCTTCTTATCGCTTTTATCACTATCATTTGGCTATTGTAACAAAAAAACACTATTATGTTACGCGTTGGCACCGCGGCCATATTATGGTGCATGATAAATTTGATCGTATTCCACTTCCAGATAATAAAATTATGCGAGCTGCACAAAAAGATGAAAACATTTCTGCTTTTTTATCTTTTTCACCCGTATACCGCTGGGATATTTTTGATTACGACAACTATTATGAAGTGCGTTTTATCGATTTACGGTACCGTAGTAAAGACTATTACCCATTCGTTGCAATTGTCCAACTGGATCAAAATTTAAATATTATTAGTTCCTATACTGGATGGATTTTTAGTGAAGAAAAGCTTCGTAAAAAATTGGAATTGATTCCGCATTAAAAAAAGCGACCAACTTCAGTCGCTTTTTTTAATGCTTTAAATGATCATCTTGATTAATTAAATGACTATATTTCGGATTATTCGTGCGGATTTCATGAAGGCGTTCACCATGGTTATTAATCCATGTTCTTACAATTTGCTCCGTCATTTCTTCACCTTGATAACGACCAGACTTTGCATACGTTACTTGGAAGTCCTCCCATAATAACTCAATCCATGCACGAGCCTGAGAATAAGACAGAAAGCTATTTTTTTCAAGTAATTCTTTTGTTAGTACTTCATACTTATCATTCATTATTTATTTCTCCTTTTATTAATTTCGTACTTTATTTCCAAACCTCATTACCACATCAAAATTATAAATGAACAAAAGGATACACGCATTCATGAACTTCTTCCATCGCCAACAGAAGTTTCATTTTATGTTCAAGCATAATTTTCTCTATTTTGCACATTCTATTAATGATACTTCTTAGTAAGTATCATTTAATAATGAGGGGGCGTTCTTCTTGGGTAGACAAGCCGAATTTTGGTCTGAATCAAAAAACAACAGCAAAATCGATGGTCCAACGAAAGCAAAAGCTCGTTTTGCTTCGAAAAGACCTAACGGCACAATTAACACGCACCCACAGGAACGTATGCGTGCCGCAAATCATCAGGAAGAGTAAAAACAATAGTCCGTTCTAAAGAGTTATTGCAATTAACTTCCTACATGAGGTGATAAAGATGAGCTACCGTAATCATTTAGATCGTCGTTCTGAATTATTCAACCCTACCTGGGCACGTCCGAAACATGCAAAAGCGCAAGTAAATGGACAGACGCAGCAAAACCAGTCTCTCATTATTTTGGCGAATGAGATGAGAAAACGCCAAATTTAATTGCCTATCTCCTTTAACAACTACGAAAAATGAAAACCAGAGCAGCCAAGGCTCTCTGGTTTTTTATTTCTCTTGTAATAGCGAAATAGGAATACCAATTTCCTCTGTCTCATTTTGTTTATGTCCCCAAGCAAATACCCCATTGAAATACGTAATCGTAAAGAAGACACCCGGTTCTTCTATAAGTTCATACGTTTCACCAATCTGAAATGCGTTTATATCTGTCATATAAGCACGAGCCATTGCCATTTTTCTCATTAATACATCAAACTCATTTACTATACCAAGCTGCTCTGCTTTCACAGCCTGTTCTTTTAAAATGCCAATTTCCTCTCTTAACTCATGTGGTGTCATATCACTATAACGTTTTGGCATATTCATCATATTCTCTCATCCCTCTTCACGTTTCATTTGTAAAAATGTCTCTATCTCATCAATAGAAAATCCTTTTCGATATAATGCTTGTTTCATCTTATTTTCATATGTCCATCCATCATGCTTTTTATGCTTCTCATGATACTTATTTCCATGATATAACAATGCAGCTTGTTGCTGCGTATCATCCTTTTCCTCTTTTAATTCTTCTAGACAAATTTGAATTACATCACGATTATATCCTTTACGGACTAACATTTCTTCTAGCTTTTGTTTCATTTGTAAAAAAGAATGCTTTTGATAGGACTTTTTCTTTTTTTCTACAAGCTCAAAGGCATTTTCAATTTGCTTCTCTTTCGGATACTCTTGTAAACTATGAGTAATAATTATATCTTGGACACCTTTACTAAAAAGTTCCCGTCTAATAATTGTCGGTCCTTTTTGGTTCACGTTACTATGAGTTCGCACATACGAAATGGCATACTCTTTATCATTAATATAGTGATCATGTAATAATTTCGAAATAACTTCAGAGATGACGGCTTGTCCAATTTCTTTTTTTCGTAAGTATTCTTCTACTTCCTGTTTCGTCCGCATTTGATAGGATAAATAAGAAATTGCTTGCAAATATGCTTTTTGTACTTCTTCATTGTATAAAATATTTGCTAACTCTACTTCATCGATTTCTAAACCCTTTTGCAAACCGTGCTTGATTAAGGTTACTTGATTCACACTAAATCCGTATTCTTCACCTTGTCCTTTATCAATATAAATATTAAATCGTTCTTTCGTTCGTTTTTGTACTTCTATTTTTGTAATGACAGCCATATTCTTCACCCCGCTATTATTTTAACATAGTTGCGGAACAATTTTGCTTTTCATGAATATATATAATGAGGAGGAAGTTCAGTTGAAAATTGCAATTTCTGGGGGAACTGGTTTTATCGGTAAAGCATTAGCTACTTTTTTAAGCCTAAAAGGGTACACCATTTACATTCTTACCCGAGAAAAAAAAAGAGACACCTTTCAACTCTAACATTCACTACGTCCAATGGGATAAATGCTCACCTAAATTCCCTCTCACCTCTATCGATGTTGTTGTTAATCTAGCTGGAGAATCTATCAATAACGGTCGATGGACAAAGAAGCAGAAAGAAAACATTATAACGAGTCGTCTTCATACAACAAATAGTCTCATCAAACAATTACAAACATTACCAAATAAGCCCCATACTTTTATTAACGCTAGCGCAATTGGCTATTACGGTACATCTGAAACAAAAATTTTTACAGAACAGAACAAAGAACATGGCAGTGACTTTTTAGCAACTACAGTAAAACTATGGGAAGAAGCAGCCTCTCATGCAACTTCTCTCGGAATTCGAACCGTCTATACACGCTTTGGAATTGTTTTAGGAAAAGAGGGTGGTGCCCTTCCTAAAATGTTGCTTCCCTACAAATTATTTATTGGTGGCACAATCGGTTCAGGTAATCAGTGGCTGTCTTGGATTCATCTAGATGATGTCATCCGCATGATTGATTTTGCAATAGACACAAAAGAAATAGAAGGCCCTCTTAACATTACAGCACCAAATCCTACAACAATGAAAGAGTTTGGAGAGACACTTTCATTTATCATGCATCGCCCACATTGGCTTCCCGTTCCAGCATTTGCACTACATGCTTTACTTGGAGAAATGAGTATGCTTGTGCTACAAGGACAACATGTATTGTCTAACAAAGCAATACAGCACGGATACCAATATTCTTTTCCTACATTAAACCCTGCATTACAAAATATTATATTGCATACACTGTAGTACTTCTGAAATAAACCCATTAAAATTGTTCTATTTACTAATTTAAAGGTTATTAGCCAATGGAAATGAGGTATCTATGAAAACGCTATTTAAGCAGGCCATTGTATATCCCATTACTTCTTCCAAATTTCAAGGAGATGTATTGGTTAAACACAATCAAATCGCTGCGATAAAACCACATATTGAGCCCACTCAAGATATGACTGTTATTGATGCAAGAGCCCTTCACCTTTTACCAGGATTTATCGATGTGCATACTCATCTCGGCCTATACGATGAAGGGACTGGATGGGCTGGAAATGATGCCAATGAAACATCTGAAGTATTAACACCACATATTCGTTCTTTAGATGGTATCCATCCTTTTGATATTGCTTTTCAAGATGCGGTTCAAAATGGGGTTACAACTGCCCACGTTATGCCTGGAAGTCAAAATATTATTGGCGGGACAACATGTGTGATTAAAACTGCCGGAACTTGTATCGATCATATGATTATTCAAGAACCTGCTGGATTAAAAATTGCATTTGGAGAAAATCCAAAACGAGTTCATAGTAATGGCACAAAAGAATCGATTACTCGTATGGGGATTATGGGATTGCTTCGTGAATCTTTTTACGAAGCACAACATTATGGAAACGAAGCAGATTTTCGAATGCTCCCTATTCTAAAAGCTTTGCACCGAGAAATTCCAGTACGTATTCATGCTCATCGGGCAGATGACATTCTTTCCTCTCTTCGCTTTGCAAAAGAATTCAATCTTGATTTACGTATTGAACACTGCACAGAAGGACATTTTATTGTAAAAGAACTTGCCAATCAAAATTTAAAAATATCTGTTGGTCCGACATTAACACGCCGATCAAAAATTGAACTAAAAAATAAATCATGGGATACTTACCATACTTTATCAAAGCATGGGATAGAAGTTTCGATTACAACAGATCATCCCTATACTCCCATTCAATATTTAAATGTTTGTGCAGCCATCGCTGTCAGGGAAGGATTAGATGAAAAAATTGCATTAGAAGGAGTTACAATCATTCCCGCTCGAAATTTACGTTTAGAGAAAAGAATTGGAAGTATTGAAGTTGGAAAAGATGCCGATCTTGTATTATGGACACATCACCCATTTCATTACTTAGCCAAGCCCGTACTAACTATGATTGATGGAAAAATAATTTACAAAAAAAATAAAAAAAATTAGTTTATTTTTTTGACTAGATAAAGTATTATACGATTATAAACTGAATGAAACCATAATCAATTTGTGTCGTGATTTTTCATTTCAAATTGATGAATGGGGAAGGCAAATGGTGCGCCACCAGCGTTATAGACTGGTTCTAGTGGGTTCGATTCCCACCCCGAAATTTTTTAAAGGTTGATATAAAAATTTCGAGGGTGGGGTGTTTTTTCGTCATGCTACCCTCATATGAGGAGGAGTTAGTATGTTAAAAAAACGCGACTTACACGACAGCCACGTTCTATATGATTTAATGGTGGATCCTGCTGTCTTCCCTTTTGTGCGTCAAAAAGCTTATTCATACGAAGAGTTTTTATTTTTAACAAAGCAAACAATAGAAGCAGAAGAGCGTGGTGAATTAATTTCACGCACAATTTTAGATGAATGGGGAAACCCTATCGGCACGATTACTTTATTTGATGTGCAAGAAAAAGCTGGTTTTCTTGGTACATGGCTTGGAAAACCGTATCATGGCCAGGGGTATAATAAATTAGCAAAAGATGCTTTTTTCAGCGAGCTTTTCTATGAGTTAGATATTGAAATAATCTTTATGCGTATTCGCAAAGTAAATATTCGTTCGATGAAAGCAGCTGAAAAACTACCATATGTAAACCTAGCAAACGAAACTAGAAAAGCTGTTTATGATCAAATTAACGTAATCGAAGAAGTATATAACTTATATGAAATTCCAAAAGATCAATATACTCTTTCTACAATGCGTGATACTACATTCCAAGATACTCATCATTTAAAAGAAGCGTAGTATGTCACTAATTATAAAGTGAAACTTTAATCAGTGGGAAACTTATCCCCCACCTATTTTGTGGGGACCTTACTGCCCGCGAATAGCGGGATAAAATGAATATACTTGTTTATTGTGTATACCTCTTTATGTCATTGGAAATGATAGATAATAACTTTATGACACGAGGTGATCTGTAATGGATAGAAAGAAACGTGAAAAAGCAAGAAATACATTAAATAGTACACAAGAGGTTCTTTATCAACGAGAGTTTCGAAGAGCAGATCGTGCAGCGGGATATCGCCCTAAAGGTGTATAATTATAAAGTGAAATTTTAATCAATGGGTGCTTTATCCTTCACTGATTATCAGCCCTCACCAATCGGGCTTTTACGGGCAGTTGATCACTTAACTTCTTTGCTTTCGTCAAAGTTTGAGATGGAATTTTACTGCCCACAAATAGTGGGATAAAGTGAAACTTGAGGTAATTTTTTTACCCTCTCCTACCCTTTACTTTTTGGATGACAAAGTAAAGATTTACCCCTTATATTATAAGGGGTATTTTTTGTGGAAAACTTTATCCACAAAATTAATAGAATTGTGTATAAATTTATCAATTCTTTTGGATTATTATAAACTTAATCACAAATATCATGTTTATTTTGTGGATATTTTTTCTGAAAATTGTGGACAATGTGGATATCGTTGTTAATATTCCGACTTTACCGTCTATTGAAACCGCATTCTCTTGTGGATAACATATAACGAATATATAAAAACATACAACTTTATCGAGGGGAACTGTTTTGGCTAGGGCAGTTATACCTTGTGACTAACTTTAACTTTTATACTGAATTCCTACAAAACAACAAAGAAACCCTCTTTCCAAATACAAAGAGGGTTTCATATTACGTAAAAGATTGAGCAAGAGCTGGCGACTTAATCGGCATATGATTAGATTGCACATGGTTCTCTTCTAAAATTGCATCTACAATGTGGCAAGCTGGCTCTGGACGATAGATACTTCCCATCGCTTCTTTCATTTGTAAGAGCTTCCTATCATCTTCTAATAGTGCCTTTGTTTTCGCAAAAATGTCCTCATCTTCACGAATTACAAGTGCAGCTCCTTTTTTTTCAAAATATATTGCATTTTCATTTTCTTGTCCCGGTACTGGTTTATATAAAATGACAGGTACTTGTAAAGCTGCTGCTTCGCTTAATGTAATGCCTCCTGGCTTTGTAATCATACAAGAGGTAATACGGAATAACTCATCGATATTCTCTACATAACCAAATACTTTTAATGCCTCAGGCTTTTGTTCCTTAAGCCCTAATAACTCTTGTTTTAAGGCTTCATTTTTCCCACAGACAACAGCTATTTGAAGATTAGGAACTGTCATAAATGATTGACATAATTCTTTTACATTTCCTAATACACCATGGGCACCTGCTACAATAAGTAAAATCTTTTTCTCACGAGATAAGTGATATTTACTATATAGGATTTCCGGGTTAATAGTTAATTCAAAGTTTTTACGAATTGGAATCCCAGTTTCTACAATTTGCTCTGAAGGTACACCAATTTCAACCATTACTTTTTTCACATGATCTGTCGCTACAAAATAACGATCTACTTCACGATGAATCCATATTTTGTGTAAACAAAAATCTGTTAACACATTATAAACAGGAATTGAGAAACCTGTTTGTTTTTTCAATTCCGGTACTGCAATAATTGGAAATGTATTAATAACAATGTCTGGTTTTTCTGCATGTAATAATGCTTTTAAGCGTTTTCTCCCAAAATTCGCATACCACGATGCAATTTTCTTATCATAAATCTTTTCTACACCATAATAAAATAAGCGATATAGCTCTTTACCTATTGTATAACTTTTCAAGTATAAATATTTTGTAATATCCGTTATGACTGGATGTGACTCTCCAAATAGGTCACACACAATCACATCCTCAATTCCTTTTTGACGAAATGTTTGTGCTAATGTTTTTGCTACTTGCACATGACCGTTACCGTAATGTGCAGTTAATATTAAAACCTTGGGGTTTTTTATCAAACAAATCCACTCCTAGCTTTTTCGCTTTCCCATATTGCATATACGACAATAGGAAAAACATTTTCCTAAAAAAAATTACATGTTTGGATTCCAACACTTTCATGTTAGCTATGTACCTGTCGTGGATATGCAAAGCATATAAGATTGACCCCTTAATCCTATCTGTGCTCATATCTTTACATTATACTTTCCTATCAGAGCTTTCGCAATAACTTACAAATGATCATATTCCATGATACTCACCCTGCTACTTCTTAATTCTTGTTACTATTTGGTTTTCCCTTTACAATTATGTAAATTTATCCTCTTATTTCTTTACAAAAATATGGATATTCCACTTTCAGTATACTCTTTTCTATAGATATACTCTAGATTTTATTAAAAGAAAGCAAAAAGTCTAATCCAAATGGATTAGACTGCTTGTAAAATACTTTTTGCCTTTTGAACATTTTTTTCTGTTGGAGGTTCTACCCCTTCAAGAGGATACTTATGTCCAAGTGCTTCCCATTTATATACACCAAGCTTGTGATATGGTAAGACTTCAACTTTCTTTACATTAGAAAGACTTTGAATGAAGCTAGATAATCTCTGCAAATCTTCTTCACTATCAGTAACACCTGGAACTAATACGTGTCTTACCCAAATTGGTTTTTGTTTATCAGATAAATAACGAGCAAATTGTAGAATGTGTTCATTCGTTTTACCAGTTAATTTACGGTGCTTTTTAGGATCGATATGTTTTAAATCTAATAATACTAAATCTGTATAGTCCATTAAAATATTTAATTTTCTTTGGAACTCTGGCTCTTCAGAATAGCAGCCTCCAGAAGAATCGATTGTTGTATGAATTCCAATTTCTTTGCATTTCTTAAATAGCTCAATTAAAAAGTCTAACTGCAGTAATGGTTCCCCACCGCTCACAGTAATGCCACCACCGGAAGCTTCAATAAAAGGAAGGTAACATGTAACATCCTGCATCACTTCTTCAACTGTTATTTCTTTTCCTTTACCGATTTCCCACGTATCAGCATTATGACAATATTGGCAGCGTAATAGACACCCCTGTGTAAATATGACATAACGAATTCCTGGGCCATCAACAGTACCACAAGACTCTACAGAATGAATTCTTCCTTTTACCATGTTAACTTCCTCCTTTATTGAAACAGCCTCCCTCTGCTTTTATTACAACTGAGGGAAACTTTTTACTTACATACTTTCATGCATTGTACGATTAATTACATCGATTTGTTGTTCACGAGTTAATTTAATGAAGTTAACTGCGTAACCAGATACACGAATTGTTAATTGTGGATATTTTTCAGGATGTTCCATTGCATCCATTAATGTTTCACGGTTAAATACGTTAATATTTAAGTGATGTCCTTCTTTCACTGCATATCCATCAAGCATAGATACTAAGTTTTTAACTTGTACATCATCTTCTTTACCAAGCGCTTTTGGAATAATTGAGAATGTATTAGAAATACCATCTTGCGCATCTTCATAAGGTAATTTTGCAACAGATAATAGTGATGCTAGTGCACCCTTTGTATCGCGTCCATGCATTGGATTTGCACCTGGTGCAAATGGCTCACCAGTACGACGACCGTCTGGAGTGTTACCAGTTTTCTTACCATATACAACGTTAGATGTAATTGTTAAGATTGACATTGTATGAACAGAGTTACGGTATGTTTTATGTTTACGAAGCTTGTTCATAAATGTTTTCACAAGGTTTACTGCAATTTCATCTACACGGTCATCGTTGTTACCGTATTTAGGGAAATCACCTTCAATTTCAAAGTCAACTGCAATGCCATTTTCATCACGCATTGGTTTTACTTTCGCATATTTAATTGCACTTAAAGAATCAGCTACTACAGATAAGCCAGCGATACCCGTTGCCATTGTACGAAGAACATTTGTATCATGAAGTGCCATTTCAATACGTTCATAGCTATATTTATCGTGCATATAATGGATAACATTTAATGTGTTTAAATATAAACCAGCTAACCATTCCATTGTCATATCGAATTTGCGCATAACTTCTTCGTAATTTAATACTTCAGAAGTGATAGGTGCAAATTCAGGTCCAATTTGTTCTTTTGATTTTTCATCTTTACCGCCATTAATTGCATATAATAGTGTCTTAGCTAAGTTTGCACGAGCTCCGAAGAACTGCATTTGCTTACCTATTCTCATTGCAGACACACAACAAGCAATACCGTAATCATCGCCATACTCTGGGCGCATAATGTCATCATTTTCATATTGAATTGCAGATGTTTTAATAGACATTTGCGCACAGTAGTTTTTAAAGTTCTGTGGTAATTGTTTAGACCAAAGAACTGTTAAGTTTGGCTCCGGAGCTGGTCCTAAGTTATCTAATGTGTGCAAGAAACGGAATGAGTTTTTCGTTACTAATGGACGACCATCAAGTGCAATACCACCGATAGATTCTGTTACCCAAGTTGGGTCACCAGAGAATAATTCATTATAATCAGGTGTTCTCGCAAATTTCACAAGACGTAATTTCATAATGAAATGATCGACAATTTCTTGTGCCGCTTCTTCAGTTAATGTACCATTTTCAATATCTCTTTCGATGAAGATATCTAAGAATGTAGAAGTACGTCCAAGGCTCATTGCTGCCCCGTTTTGTTCTTTAATCGCTGCAAGGTAAGCGAAGTATAACCATTGGAATGCTTCTTGTGCATTTGTTGCTGGTTTAGAAATATCAAAACCATGAGAAGCAGCCATTTGTTTTAACTCTTGAAGTGCACGCATTTGCTCAGATAACTCTTCACGTAAACGCATTGTATCTTCGCTCATTACACCGCCGGTTAAATTTAAGTCTTCTTTTTTCGCTTCGATTAAACGATCAACACCGTATAATGCCACGCGGCGATAGTCACCAATAATACGTCCTCGACCATATGCATCTGGAAGACCTGTAATAACACCTGATTTACGAGCTAATCTCATTTCTGGAGTATAAGCATCAAATACACCTTGGTTATGCGTTTTGCGCCAATCTCTGAAAATACGACTAAGTTCTTTATCCATTTCGTATCCATAAGCTTCACAAGCTTGTTCTGCCATACGAATACCACCATAAGGTTGTAATGAACGCTTAAATGGCTTGTCAGTTTGGAAACCAACTACTTTTTCAATATCTTTATTTAAATATCCAGGACCGTGAGATGTAATAGAAGAAACAATGCTTGTATCCATATCAAGAACGCCACCATTTTCACGTTCTTGTGTTGTTAACTCCATTACTTGATCCCAAAGTTGTTTCGTTGCTTCTGTTGCTCCCGCTAAGAAGGCTTCGTCACCTTCATAAATGTTTACATTATTTAAAATGAAGTCGCGGACATCAATCTCTGCTTTCCACTTTTCACCTTTAAAGTTTGTCCATGCATTTTTTACATTTTCTAATACTTGAGTCATCCTAATCTCCTCCATTTTTTGATTAGTACAGGACTAAGATTTTTTATATAACAGCTTACACATTTAGAATACTACTTTTTTTAAAAAAGTGAATGAGATAGTTGTGACACGTTTGTGAAACATTGAACAAACCACTATACACATAGTGTTAACTTCATTTAAAACTCTTTTGAATTAACTCTTTCCTTAATTGTATTTTTTTGGTATTCTTATAAACGAATCCTATTCTGTAGTATAAAGGGTCATACCCATTTTAAACTGTAATACCCTTACCTCCTATTCTGTTATAGTTTTTTTAGAACAGAATAGAAAGAAGTGTACCTGTTTGGTACACTTCTTTTCATGATTAATTGGAAATATATTTTACATATTTCGAATTTGCACTAATCCATTCGTTCGTCCCCACACAATATAAAGTGAAACTTTAATCAGTGAGGGTTTTCTCCATCCCCCACTGATTATTAGCCCTCACCAATCGGGCTTTTACGGACAGTTCATCTCCCACCTAACTTCTTTGCTTTCGCTGAATTTTGAGGTGGGAGTGTTACTGTCCGTTAATGCGGGATAAATCATTTTCTTTTCCATATATTTTGAGCAGCTGTTGCATTTGGATTTCCGGTATCATGAGCAACAACAAATGTAACTTGATCCATTTGTAATCCAGAACGTCTTTTACTTGGGACGGGCAAATACTGTGGGGGAATTGCATACTTCATTTCTAATACCTCCTCTTTTGGTTTTTGCTACATATAAGCTTGAACATAGAGAAATGGCAGAACTTATTTAAAATAAAAATAGCTGTTGGGACACTCCCAACAGCTATTTTTATCACTCACAACCATCTATGTTACATGTCATTCCTTCTGACAAAGTTGTAGTTTCTTTTTTCAATTCTTGTTCAATCACTGCTTCTAACGTTTTTTTATCTCGGACACCTTGGACAACGCTATCACCAATAATAAATGTTGGTACAGCTTGTACGCCCTGTTCATAATATGCATGATGTACTGCTTTTTCATGAGCTGCTTTATATGTGTGATTTTCTAAAGCAGCTCGAAATGCTTCTTGATTCAATCCGACTTCTCCAGCAATTTCTACTAGCACTTCAATTTCGCCGATATTTCGTTCTTCTTGGAAAAATGCTGTGAATACACGGTGCTGATACTCATTTCCTTTTCCATGTTCTTTCGCAAATTGATATCCTTCAAAAGCTGTATGTGTATATGGATGCGGTGAAAGTCGGGGCAGTTTCATATCAACACCCATTTGCTCTGCCCATGGCATAATTGTGCTTTGGAACATCCCTAATTTATCTGGCTCATTCCATGGATCAATTCGCTCCGCTGGATATGGTCGTAATTCAAACGGCATCCATTCTACTTCTACATCTTTTCCTTGAATTGCTTCTTGCAGTGGCTTTTCACCTAAAAAACAAAATGGACAAACGTAATCCGAATAGACTTTTATTTTTAATGTCATGATTAATTTCCCCTTTACGATCAAGTTGAAACAATTATAGTTACAACGAAGTTTAATTGTCAACTCTTATACTTTTCCAATAAAAGAGGCATGCTACTACGATGTCTTCTAATTTTTAAAGGTTATAATTGTTGTTACCGCATAGTATACCGCTTTTTCAAAATCCGCATGTTCAGATACCGATATCGAAACAAGTGACCCGCCACTTGCTGAAAAATATTGAACTGCTTCTAGTGGAATGCCGTCTTCTTTTACATCAATTCTCAACTTACATGAAAAAAAGACTACCTCAAAAGATAGTCTCTTACACTTCAATATGCTGCAACATCGTATAAATATCATTATTAACCGTACCAAATGATTTAATGTTATTTTGAATATTAGATAATAAAATAACATACGCATTACCACTTCTACTAAATCCATTTAAACAATTCCATCCCGGCATTACACCGTGATTAGAGTAACTTCCCGGATTTACATACCATCCAAATCCATAATCTTTTTTAAATGCTGTAAACATTTGATTGTAGCTTTCTTTGGATATTAGCTTCCCAGAAAATAGCGCTTCGTTAAATAAGTATAAATCATTTGCACTCGTATATATGTCGCCATTTCCATATAATTGTGACATGCTCGGGATAGCAGGTACTGTCATATTATTATTTACAATCTTGTAACCAGTAGAAGGATACTTTGTTTTCTCTAATTCAGTACCAAAACCCGAATTTTTCATGCCTACAACATCAAAAATATGTTGTTTAATATATTCTTCTAATGGTTGTCCACTAACTTTCTCAACAATGTAACCAAGTATTGAATAATTGGAATCCGAATACTTCCATTTTTCACCTGGATTAAATAAACGTTTTTGTTGTCCAATTCGCTTCAACAATTCCTCATGAGAAATATCATCTGCTCCTGCCTCATATTCAGGAATTCCAGATGTATGTGTCAATAGATGAACTAATTTAACTTCGCTACCTCTTGGAAAACTAGGAATATATTTCGCTATTGTATCCTCTGTTTGAAGTTTATTTTGATCTTTTAACTGCATAATCGCTGTCGCTACGAATGCCTTTGAAATTGAGCCAATATAAAATGTTGTTTCTGAATTATTTAGTATTTTTTTCGCCTGATTTGCCAGCCCGTACCCTTTATTCAAAAGTACTTTTCCATTTTTCACAACAACTGCTGTTCCACTAAAATTTTTGCTCTTTAAATACTCATCTAATTGGGCATTCTCGTTAATTTCTTGTGGTGGTCCTTGGACAGGTTGTTCCACTTCCTTATTAGCTTGCTGTGGCACTTCCGGAGGTTGTTCTGCTTGTTTTTGTACCGTTTCTTTCTTTACTTCCTTAGTTGCTTTTAACGCATTCTCTTTCTTATTATGTGAAGTAATTTTTGTAAACGCAAAATATACAAGCGAAAACAATACAATGAGAATGACCGTTCTTTTTATGTATGTAACCGGTCGACGAGCTTTCACACTGACACTATCCTTTTCTTCATTCATGGTTCTTTTTTCCCCTTATTTACCAATAATTTAATCCATTCATAAAAAAGATACCCTCTAATTTCTCCTAACTAATGGAAGTTTTGTTTTATACCATCCCTACTTTATCATGTGACGAACGTATTACCAACAAATATGCACAAAAAAAGAAAAAGAAAATTCCAAAAAGTGAGATTCCCGATAATATTTCTATAAAAAAAGAGGCTGCCCTCAAAAAGATCAACTTTATCGACCTTTTTGAACATCCTCTTTTACAATTATTTATACATGTTTTTTCATATCATCAGCTACAGATTCAACGTTTGTACCTACGATAACCTGCACGCTTGTATTACTTAATTTCATAACACCTTTTGCACCTGCACGTTTTAATGCTGGCTCATTTACTAAGTTTGCATCTTTGACTTGTAGGCGTAAACGAGTCGCACAGTTATCAATAACGGTTAAGTTGTCTTTTCCGCCTAATGCTGCTACGTAAGTTTCACCGATAGATCCTGCAACTGGTACTTCATCTTCTTCTACTAACTCCTCATCATCTTCACGACCTGGAGTTTTTAAGTTAAATTTCTTAATTAAGAAATAGAATACCGCAAAGTAAATTGCTGCATAAATCAAACCAATTCCCGCTAATAATAACGGTTTTGTTGCAATACCTAAGTTTAAGAAATAATCAATCGCACCAGCACTAAATGAGAAACCATCGTGAATACCAAGTTTTGTTGTTACAAATAACGAAATACCTGTTAATACAGCATGAATACCATATAATACTGGAGATAAGAACATGAATGAGAATTCAATTGGTTCTGTAATACCAGTTAAGAATGATGTTAAAGCAAGACCAGCTAACATTCCTGTAACCATTTTACGTTTTTCTGGTTTAGCAGCTGCAATCATTGCGAAACATGCTGCTGGTAAACCGAACATCATAATTGGGAAGAACCCAGTCATAAACATACCTGCTGATGGATCTTGCGCAAAGAAGCGTGCGATATCACCATGAACAATATCGCCTGCTGCATTTGTAAAATCACCAAGTACAAACCAGAAATATGTGTTCATTACATGGTGTAAACCAATTGGAATTAATAGACGATTTAATAAACCGAATAGACCAGCTCCGATTGCATCTAAGTTTACAATACCGTGTGCTACTGCATCAATACCGCTTTGAATTGTTGGCCAAATTTGACCGAATACTAATCCTAAAAGAAGCATGACAACAGAAGTAATAATTGGCACGAATCGTTTTCCTGCAAAGAATCCTAACCATTCTGGTAACTTAATCTTATGGAATTTGTTATATAATAAGCCAGCGACAACCCCGGCAATAATACCACCAAGTATAGCCATATTTATCTTCGGTGTTAAAGCCGATGCTTTTGAAACTTTTGTCATTGTATCTGCTAACTTACTTGGATCAACTGAACCGAGTAAGTCTTGAACACTTTTTAATTTATCATTTAATTCTGCTGTTGAATAACTAACACTTAAAGTATTAGTTGTATTCTTCATAACTAGATAACCAATCGCACCTGCAAGACCTGCGGCACCACTACCATCAACAGATAAACCGATTGCAACACCAATTGCAAAAATAAGTGCTAAGTTATCAAAAATTGCTGCACCGGCCTGTGCCATAACAGGAATATCAAATACGTCTGGTTGACCTAAACGAAGCAATAATCCTGCTGCTGGTAACACTGCGATTGGAAGCATTAACGCTTTACCAATACGTTGTAGAAACTGCAACATTGTAATTCCCCCTATTCAATTTATGAAATCGTTATCATTATAATTGCACCTTAGAAAACGCTTTCTATTACATAATCATAATAACATATAGTTGTATAGATGTGTAGCTTTTATTTATGAACTTTTTATGGATATATTCCCCATTTTCAAACTGTTATATAAAAGGGGGATTTTCCTTTTATTACCGACTAAAATGAAAGATAAGGCAACTATACAGCCATTTTGATTTTCCAACATATAAGCCACGGCTATGAAGAACAAAAGGTGACCTGCCCTCGTTTTCTCTCTTTGTTTTACTTGGCATGGGGCAGGAAGAAGATCTGACCGCTTCTATGCATGGCCAGATCCTCTCTCCCAACTAAAAAAGGGTTTATATTGTTTTCAATTTTTATTCAAATAGAAGTTTCATTTTATCATTCCACTTTTTCATGTTATTATTTATTTCCAAGTTTATAGGGAACAGTAAACTTAGTGAAACAGGAACAGGAGCGTTGGTATTATGCAGTGCATCGAGATAAATAACTTGCAACAGCTGTTAGAACAAGTAAAGCCATATACAAAAAAAGGTAAACTTGCTACTTATATCCCCGAACTAGGAAATGCAAATCCAGACGATTTAGGGATCGCTATCTACCATAAAGAGACAGAATATATCCATGCTGGTAACTCACAAACACTCTTCACCCTTCAAAGCATCTCAAAAGTAATTACACTTGCTCTTGCTCTTCTAGATCGCGGTGAAGAATATGTATTCTCTAAAGTTGGAATGGAGCCCACTGGTGACCCATTCAATTCTATTATTAAGCTAGAAACAACTAGCCCTTCTAAACCTCTTAATCCAATGATTAACGCTGGTGCGTTAGCTATTACAAGTATGCTTACAGGAGATAGTAACGAAGAGAAGATGGAACGAATTCTCCGCTTCGTACGTGATATTACAGACAATCCTACAATTAACTACTCTTCAAAAGTAGCCATCTCTGAACTAGAAACTGCTTACTTAAATCGTTCTCTTTGCTACTATATGAAGCAAAATGGCATCATTGATGGCAATATCGAGGAATTAATGGATTTATACACACGTCAATGTGCTATTGAAGTAAACTGTATTGATTTAGCACGTATTGGTTTAATCTTCGCAATGGATGGCTACGATCCATATAAGAAAAAACAAATTATTCCAAGACATATCACAAAAATTTGCAAAACATTTATGGTAACATGTGGCATGTACAACGAATCTGGTGAATTTGCAATCCGCGTTGGTATTCCCGCAAAAAGTGGGGTAGCCGGTGGTATTTTTGGCTGCGTAAAAGGCGAAATGGGAATCGGTATTTTTGGACCAGCTCTAGATGCAAATGGAAATAGTATCGCTGGATTTAAAATATTAGAGTTACTCTCCGCTCAGGAAGGTTGGAGTATTTTTTAAAAAGGTTTCTTAATGACAGTTTTCCTCATTACCTATAATTCAATTTCAAATTCCAACAAATAAAAAAGTTATCCTGCCCCCACTTAAATAGGATAACTTTTTTTATTATGCATATTTGTTCCCCCCTCCCGAATAATATAGTACAACCTAACGCTATACGGTGGAGGTGTAAAAGAAATGAAACTTATTTTTCAAATGGAGGAACAGCCTGTCCTAGAAAAAACCATCCTTCTTTTTATACTCAGTATTGTAGAAAGCCTAAAATTAAAAGTTGTTTCCCCCGATGAGGCTTATCGATACATATTCAATTTAGAAGTATTGGAATTATTAATGGATCGAAATATTGATGATCAAGTACTAGAGCTTATTCATTTTGGAATGGGGCTTGAAGACATTCATCATGTCCTTCCCGAAGAACTTGAACCAAGTATTGAGGAATTAAAATGGCGTTGCATTCAAGTTCTAGGTGAATATGGCATGTATGAAGAATCACAGCAATTAATTGAGGACATCCGCTAAAAAAGCACCTATATAGGTGCTTTAATGTTTTTTTAAACTATTTTTGTACGTTTCAATATTAACTGGTAATTCTTCCTCTTCTAACGTATGCTCATTTACATCCTTATGAATGAATGCTCCTTTAGGCGGCTGATGATCATGACCTTTTTTCTTATGATCAAATGCTTTACCACGTCCCATACTCATCCCCCTTTCTTTAAAAGAAATCAATGTTAGTATGAAGAAAAACACGTCGATATATGCAGTACTTTGTTGTATTTCCAAGGAAATATTCGAATATTGTTTTCCAATCTGCTCTCACATCAATTGATCGATTCCGATAAGAATTAGTAAAATGCCCGCAATAATTGTTGCCCATTTTCCTAAGTATTCCGCTAAAAATCTCTTCCCTATATAGGAAAAACCGCTAATACAAATGAAACTAAATGTACCTGAGATAATTGCAGTCCACCAAAGATTCAAGTTGGTTACTCCCGCATCAAATCCCCCTGCAAGATTATTAATTGATAATGCAACACCTAATACCAATGCTTCAGAAAAACTGATTGTTTTAGACCTATCAAAGTCAGCATTCTCAGGATTACGTAATATTCCCATCACGCTTCCATCTTTCTCTGATACCTCCCCTTGCTTACTAAGTAAGGGTTGACATAAAACAAATACCCCAATTATCCCGAGTACAAGTGCACCAATTAAATTTGCGATAAAATCTGAAATAAACAATGAAATCCAACTTCCAAAAAAGCCAGCCAATAGAGCAAACAAGAAACCAAAAAAGGCGATGATAAAATTATTAAACCAAGAAATTCGAATCTTGCGAATCCCATACGCAATACCTACACCTGCATTATCTAAATTAGAAGCAATTCCAATCAAAAAAATTGAAAATAAACTGGCTGTACTCATCAACATTCACTCCTTCTGTTCACTTTTCATTGCATATTATGCAAATGTTGAGCAACTGTGCCTGTCAGCTTCATATACTTGTAATAAAAAGCTCCACATTTTTTCAACACCTTAGAAAAAAAAGGAGTGCCAAAACTATGTCTACTCAAAATCCAAATGATAAACTTGGTACCTTATTAAAAAAATTGTTAAAAGAACGTGCCTTATCTATGCGCCAATTAGGAACACTTACAAACATTGATCCTTCCACAATTTCAAGAATTATAAATGGTAAACAACAAGCAAAACAAAAACACCTGCAAAAATTTGCAGAATGTCTGCAAATTCCACCGCAAGTGTTATATGATGCAATCTATACAGATTCCCCTCATACAAAAAAAGAAAAAACAGATATGTACACATCACTTGATGCAATTCAACAAACATTACAATCCTCCAACTTATTTGATTATGAGTACACAACAACTCGTGTGAAACAGGAACTTGAAAATTATGAAAGATATGCACAAACAACAGAAGGTCAGAGACGCATTCATGAGAGTTTCTCAACAAAACTAGAGCAAATTGATAGTACAGGTCCTTTCATTGAGCAATTAACAGATATGTATCATCAATTTTGCAAAGAGTCCACTCCTCTCAATGAGCGTGCTATCATTGGAAGTGCCCTACTGTATTTTGTTTTATCAACAGACATTATTCCAGATTATATATTTCCAATTGGCTATTTGGATGATGCAATTGCAGTTGAGTTAGCAAAAGAGAAATTGGCTGATATAAAGAAGAAAACTTAGAGGCTGCTCAAGAAAAATGGAACTATTTCGAAATTCTAATTTGACTAACTTCTGAAATAGTTCCATCCTAAAAAAATCGTACAAACATCAAAGTTTGTACGATTCCACGACATGTACTTTTCATATTACATGATGTATCTTATCCTTTTATTAGGAAAACCTTAATTTTTTCTTATTTTTGTGTATGACACCATTCATAGATAAAAGCGGTAATCACTTTCGTAAACTCAATCAACTGCTGAACTTCAACTTCTTCATTTTATCCATAACTTAAGATGAAACTTTTCTTACTCTTTCACAAATCAGAATTCCACCACACAAATTGGAAAATTTTATGTTATAATTTAATTATAAATTTATAAAAAGGGGCTAAGTTGATGATAAAAGATAAACGACTGAAACGCTTATATTATCTATACCTTTTCCCTGCAATCCTATGCATGATGTTTTTTCTCAACAGCGACATGAATAGCCTTCCTTATGCACAGCTACTCGGGACAGTTAGCGGTTGTATCGCAGCGATTATGCTTGCTGCTTTTTGGACTGTTAAACTACAAATCAAAAAAGATCAATCCTCTTAGTCTACATGTATTTTATAAAAAACGAGCTATCTGGTAGATTAGCTCGTTTTTTTGATTTTCATTTCAATACTAATGATATCCTGTCATTCTCTACATATAACATAAAGCTGTGATTATGTACCTACGGTTGATTTTTTTATAACACTATTACTCATCTACATAAAAATCAAACCTAAAATTCCATCATAAACTTTATACTTCTATTGCATCCTTCTTTTCAATACGTTCCATTGTTTTTTTCTTATTTTTTGTAAAATGATAAAACAGTAAACAAACAATCGTAAATGGAATACCACAATACAATGCCATGCGTTGTTCCGGAATAAACGCCATACCAACAATTACCGTTAAATTTAATACCAAAGCAAGAAGCGGGACAAACGGATACAATGGGGTTTTAAATTTCAAGTCCTTAATATCTCCTCCTTGCTTTAAGTATGTTCTTCTAGCCAAAAGGTTAGATAAAGCGATAGATGCCCAAACCAATATTGCACCGAATCCCGCAATAGAAAGAAGCCATAAATAAACTGTATCCTCTGCATAAATACCTGATAATAAAGAAAGACAACCTACAATCGTACTTACAATCAATGCATAAATTGGAACACCATTTTTAGATAGCTTACCAAAAATCGGACTAATCATGCCTTGATTAGACATAGACCATAGCATACGAGAAGTCGCATATAATCCAGAATTTGCTACTGATAATACTGCAGTAATAATAACGAAATTTATAATATCTGCTGCATAAGGAATACCAATTTTATCAAATACAACTACGAATGGACTTTCTATCACTCCTGCTTGTTGCCAAGGGAACAACCCAGCAAGTATAAAAATGGAAAGTACAAAGAAAACTAGTATACGCCAAACTGTATTATTAATAGCTTTTGGAATTGTTTTTTCTGGATTTTCGCTCTCTCCAGCTGCAATACCAACTAATTCTGTTCCCTGAAAGGAAAAATTAACTGCAATCATTGTAATTAAAATAGCTGTTAGCCCATTTGGAAACAGTCCTCCGTAATCAGTAAAGCTAGAAAGCATGGGTGCTGGTTCATTTCCTTTCATATCTAGGAAACCAAACATAGCTGCCCCGCCTAAAATAATAAATGCGATAATCGTAATTACTTTAATGCTTGCAAACCAAAACTCAACCTCTGCAAAACTTCTTGAGGATAATGCATTAATAGCAAAAAGTAAAATTGCAAAAATTATGCACCAAATCCATGATGATACATCCGGAAACCAACGTTTCATTAGAATACTAACTGCAATCAGTTCAATTCCTATCGTAGCGGACCAGTTTAACCATGACATCCATCCCACTAAGTAACCTACTGCAGGTGAAATATGCTTTGTAGCATACGTTTGATAAGACCCTGCATCAGGCATAGCAACTGCCAATTCTCCAAGGCAGAGCATTGTTAAATACATAACAAATCCCCCAACAAGATAAGCTACAATTGCCCCTCCAGGTCCAGCTTCATGAATTGTATAACCTGATCCTAAGAAAAGTCCGGTACCAATAACCCCTCCAAGTGCAATCATAAATATGTGTCGACTTTTTAGCTCTCGCTTTAACTCCTGATTTTGCTTTTCCATATGAGCCCCCCCTAGCAGAAATGTAAACGCTTTAAAAAATAAAGTGCATACTCATGATTGCGATAGACTTGTAACAAGAGGGAGATTTTTCAAAAGAAAATCTCCCAATCCAAGGAAATACCTATCACACGATAAATAGTTGTTACTAAAATTTTTTTATAATTTTCCACAATTGTTTAAAAGATCCTTAGAAAACGGTACATCATCCAGAAGGACTATATTAATCACTTCCTGTAATCAATAAATCATCCCTGACTGTTATTAATAATGTTTGCTCCGTGATAACTTGTCCTTCTTCTACTTCTAGCAATTCCACATAACCGCTGATTCCCACTTTAACTTCTACTTTCCGTTCATCCATCGTTTCAATTAAAGCTAATTTCTCCCACTCATATACGTAGGAACTTTCATTAATAAATAATTTTGTAACTCTGCCATAGCAAGGGCTGTACACGTTTTCTATTACTGTTTTCATCTTTTAAACCCCTCTTTCTTATTAAGTGCGCATGTAACTCTTTTCCCCCACCTCCAAATTTATAAGATTCAACTACTATTCATGCAAGATATATACCAACCTAATTTCTTACTTAGGATTAAGAGATAGTACTGAAAAAATCTGAATTCCACGCAATATCTTTCTTCTCTTTTAAAGATTTTTCACCTTAAACATGCAAATTTTTTTTGCATACTCGCAAAAATTTTATTAAAATTAAGAAAAATCAGTCTTCATAGGGTATAACAAGGAGAAGATGAAACATGTATACAGAAGAAATCAATTTCAAAAAATTAGTTAAAATGAATATGCTATATGAAACTTTACTGAATGAAATTGATATTGGCATTCACATGATTAACGAAGAAGGTAAGACGATCATTTATAACCGCAAAATGATGGAAATTGAATCGATGGATCATAAAGATGTACTATATAAAAATCTTTTAGAAGTATTTGCTTTTGAAGAAAACCAGAATAGTACTCTTATAGAGGCATTAACACTTGGAAAAGCAAAGAAAAATATAAAACAGACTTATTTTAATAATAAGGGGCAAGAGATTACAACGATTAATGACACCTTCCCTATAGTGAAGAATGGAAAAATCAAGGGCGCTGTTGAAATCGTAAAAGAATTTCCTCCATTAAGGCAAACGAGTAAAGGGGGCGCGATTCGAGGGCATCATACGAAATTTACCTTCAATCATATAATAGGTAATTCAGGCGCGATTCAATCGGTTATTACAGAAGCAAAAAAAGTAACGCGTACCTCTTCCTCTATACTGATTGTGGGAGAAACAGGAACTGGAAAAGAACTATTTGCACAAAGTATTCATAATAAAAGTCAACGTGCTGGAAAACCTTTTATCTCACAAAATTGTGCTGCCATTCCTGAAACTTTAATGGAAAGCTTATTATTCGGTACGAATAAAGGAGCGTTTACAGGCGCAATCGATAAATCAGGCTTATTTGAAGAAGCACATGGTGGGACTTTATTGTTAGATGAAATTAACTCGCTAAGCCCTGCACTTCAGGCCAAATTATTGCGGGCAATACAAGATAAAACAATACGAAGAATCGGCGGATCACAGGAAAAAGAAGTCGACGTTCGAATCATAGCTACCATTAATGAAGATCCGATTGAAGCTATCACGCATAATCGCCTGCGAAAAGATTTATATTACAGACTAAGCGTCGTTACTTTATTTCTCCCACCTTTAAGACAGCGGAAAGAAGACATCTTACCGCTTCTTCATAGCTTTATTGAAAAATATAATATGCAGTTTGGTTTACGAGTACAAGGTGTGGATGACAGCGTAATAAATTTCTTCTATAAACACGATTGGCCCGGCAATATACGCGAATTAGAGCACATAATTGAAGGGGCTATGAACTTAATTGAAGATGAGGACGTTATTACAACATCCCATATCCCAGCTCGTTTTTATGAGCTAACAAAAAACGAATCCCCTATTCAACCTCCTCTAGCTAGATGGGAAACAGATAAATTAGATCATACATCGAAAACTTTAAAGAACACAATAAAAGAAATGGAAAGAGAATATATTATTCAAATTCTTAAAGAACATAATGGAAATATCTCGCAAGCCGCAAAATACTTAGGATTAAGTAGACAAAACTTGCAATATCGATTAAAAAAGTATGGGCTAAATACGTAATCATAGAATGTTCTATAAGCATAAAAAATAAAGGCCGTTCCGAAAGGACGGTCTTTATTTTTTCCTAAAAATCAACCTTCTCCAAATACAATCCACTCGCATCCGCAAGACAATTAATTTGATTTCGTTGTTTCGCTTCTAAAATTTGTGGGATCACTTCAGCATCTAACTGACCTAATCCAACTTCTACTAACGCTCCAACGATTTTTCTCACCATATTGTGAAGAAATCCATTTCCGTTCACTCTAATTTGGATGAAACCTTCACTTTCCACGACATCGAGCATATATATTTCACGAACCATAGATTTCTTTTTAGATTTAGCATTAGAAAAAGCAGTAAAATCATGTGAACCAATTAAATATTGCGCTGCTTTTTGCATGTTTTCAATATTTAACTTTTTCCCAACATGCATGCTGTATTTACGCATAAATGGATTTGTATGTTCCTCATTCCAAATTTTATATAAATACGTTTTCGATTTTGAGTTGTAGCGAGCGTGGAAGCGTTCTGAGACTAACTCTACATCAGTAATACTAATATCGTTTGGTAAGTATTGATTTAAATACTTTTTAACTTTAAGTTCTGGTAAATTCTCATCAATCTTAAAATTAGCTACTTGGTGAAGAGCATGTACACCAGCATCTGTTCTGCTGCAGCCAATAATTTCGATTTCTCTTCCGGTCATTTCTGATAATACACTTTCGATTTTCCCTTGAATCGTATTATCATTATTTCCAAGACGTTGCCAGCCTTTATAGCGGCCTCCGTCATATTGAATTGTTAATTTGTAGTTGTTCATTGTTTTCTGCTATTAAAAACATAGACATTTTCCTATTCATGTTTTTATTAACAGACTCACCGCCTTTCTTTTTCCGTTACATAAAACAAAAATTTTAAGCATTCTATGATGTTTTTCGTAATCTTCTTTTCATAGTAACACAAGACAGCTGATTAGGCGTCTACTTCTGCCAATGTATTATGCGCATAGACCACACATATTAAATCAATAATGTATAATCTCCCTTTTCTAGTTCACGGACGCCACCCATGTTCCTGCAAGAACTTCTGTAGCTCTTCTTCAGACGGTACGTTTTTCTCCCATTCTTCACAATCATTTAGAAATTTCTCAGTATCATGGGCAACAGACAGTTCCTTCTTCCGAAACCTCACTGCTGCTTCCTCTACTTCACTAAGCCTCGTATATCCTTTTTCATGCCAGTCCCGTAAAATGCCCTTCACATAAGCAAGCGTCCGCTTGTTATTTTCATAGGCAATCTGGAGTGCTTTCAATACAAGTTCATCTGACAGATCATCCATCCACGCATTCAGTTCCTCCATCGTATGCGGTGACAAGCTGTCAAAGTTTTGTTCATAAAACGTGAATACATTACCTCCCGAATCAATTTCCCCATCTGTTTCACAGCTTTCGGCATCATCTTGAGGAACAGCTTGAGACTCTTCAACCGGCATGCCAAAATGCTCCAATAACAGCGGAATGCTCAGCCCTTCCTCCAAACATTTTTGAAGAAACATATGTAAAAACTTTTTGCTTTTCACAGTCTTTAGCTCACGCAAAACACATTTCTCGATGTTCGTGTTCGTAACTAGGTTATAGCGCACCCAGTTCTGGATGTATAGCTCCTTCGTTTCTGCATCATATAATATTTTTCCATAGTCAATGAACCGCTGCAGTAGCTTCTCAACAGTCTCCCGGTTATAGCCTGTTTCCATCTCCGCCAAACGCTTCGGCAACGGATAAATGCCGCATTGCGTCGTTTTAGAGCATGTCAGCAAGTATATGTAAAAGTATCGTTCCTCCGGCGTTAAGTCCAATACAAAATCATCCTGCCAAAAATTCACCTGTACATTCCGGTATACTGCCATATTGATTCCTCCCATCTTTTGCGGCACATAGGAAATTACCGTTTCCTTAATAGATATAAGGACGAATGAGGAAATTTGGCAATTTGATTTTTAAAAAATGACTAATACGGTTTTATTTCTTTTAGGATGATTCTTGTAGTAGTAGTTTTTTTTTGTTTTGTTTTTGTAATGATTTATTACTTGTAAAGAGCTTGGGATGGGCTTGCAAGGGCATTGTAAGGGACTATTCATTGTGAATCAAAAGAATTTAGCTATCCTTTTGATATCTCACTCTATTAAAAAAATACAAATTCAACCAATTTAATACGATAAAATCTAGTCAAAAATAATGAAATTTTAAGAATAATAAGGTACACTAGTCAATGGTTTTAGTTTAAAATCGGTTGACGTTGATGTATACGGAGGAATAGTTTATGAACAACAACACAATAAATGAATCAGTTGAAGAAGTTGATAGAAAACGAGTAAACTCAAGCAAGCGTTTTAAAAATTGGAAGTTTATCACAGCAGGTGGCGTCGTTACAATTGCACTTCTAATTGGGGGAATGAGTTATTATCAGGCAACTCGTTTCAATTCACAGGTTACGATTAATGACACAAAAGTCGGTGGTCTGACTGCTGATCAGGCACTAAAGAAATTAAAAACATCTGGATTAGAAAACAAAGTCTATGTCGGCCAACAACAAATTTTAGATGAAAAAGATACGCAAACGGAACTTACGGAAGAAGATTTGCCTAAAGTTAAGAAACTATTAAAAGGCCAGTGGACATTTTTCCCTTCCTCAAAGGAAAAGAATTATTCGTTGCTACCAGAAAAGGCGGATCAGTATCGAAGCGAAACGATGAAAAAACTTGTAGAAGAAAAACTCATATCTATGAATAAAAGTTTAAAAGCGCCTCAAGATGCTATGGCGAAGCTCGAACAGGGCAAAGTTGTTATCTCAAAAAGCATTGACGGAAAACAGTATGATGTTGCTAGTCTATTGAAGGATTACGACAAGCAGAAATATAAAAGTGAAATCCATCTGAATCCTGTATACATACAGCCTATTAAGGAAAACGATTCGATTGTCAAAAAAGAAGAACAAGCGCTACAGGATCTTCTTCAACAAACCATTGATTATAAGGTACAAAATGAAGTTTACTCTTTAAAAGCTAAAGATTTAATTCAAAATGCCTCTATGTCAAAGGATATGAAAGTTACAATCGACGCGAGCGACATTAAGAACAAGATTGCTGAAATTAATAATTCTAAATCAACATTAAATAAAGACTTCACATTTAAAACCCATTCTGGTTCGGTCATATCAGTAAAAGGACAAGGCTATGGCTGGGCAATACATATTGAAAAAGAAGCAAAACGAATCCAAGAAGCCTTCGAAAAAGGGGAAAAATCGCTTTCCGCTTCTAATATTTACGGAAATGGCTGGAATAATGAAGGCATCGGTTATGAAACAACAGCGAATAATGGCATTGGAGACACGTATGCGGAAGTGTCTATTGCAGAACAGCAAATTTGGATTTACAAAAATGGAAAATTGGAAGTCACAACGAATGTAGTAACTGGTAAACATAGCACGAGTGAAGATACATCACCAGGTGTGTGGTATGTACTCTATAAACGATCACCGTACACACTCAAAGGTAGCGCAGTAGGTAAACCCGATTATTCCGTTAATGTAGATTACTGGGCTCCGTTCACAAATGGCGGACAAGGATTCCACGATGCCGGCTGGCGGACAAACTGGGCCAATAATGCCTATTTAACGGGAGGATCGGGCGGATGTGTTAACCTTCCTCCTAGTGTTGCGAAAACTGTGTATGATAATCTCAGCACTTATGAACCGGTTGTCGTGTACTAGCAAATAGCAGTATCTCAAGTATTTTCTTTATAAAAACAAAGAAGCAGGAAATCCTAAGTGATTTTCTGCTTCTTTGTTTTTATTATTTATGCTCCGTATTTCTCCTGTGCAGGGTGGAAAACAGTTGTATACTTATATTCAACTTCCATAAAAACCCCATTTGCTTATGGTATTGTTCACTGTTGCACCTGCAACGGAGGCCATTTTATTTATTCACCTTTAGTACTAACTCTAACTATTTTTCAACTTCCTTTATATATTCCCATGTTTCTCCTTTATCTTTTGATTGATAAAGTGCGCTACTATCACCATTATAATCTCCATCTGCTCCTTGTCCAACTAACATATTAAAAACTCCATCTTTCTCATAAGGCATACCAGGAGAATCAAAAGGACTTATTATAGACTGTGTATGATCTAATTTCACTTCATGAGGTGTATAATTTACCTTTTTAAAAGATACGCCCTCATCATCTGTACGATATAGCTCTCCGTTAGTACCAGAAGGACGGATTGCTCCTAAAAATCCAAGTTTATCATTTATAAAAGTTATTCCTGATACACTACCAATTCCTCCGATGAATGGGTCTGTATTTATAACCTCCCATGTTTTACCTCCATCAATAGTCTTGCTTAGTGAATAAAAAGCACTACCTAATGCTTTTTCTGTCATATTTAGTTTATAACCAACTTCTTTTGATAGGAAAAACTGTTCCTTGCTATTAGTTAAATCTTGTTGCTTCTCTTTAGAACTCTTTTGATTTGGTTTAGTATTTAGTTTACTCCAATTCGGGTCACCTATTAAGTTATATCTAGCAGGTACTAACTCTTTCTCTTTTCCAGGGACAAATATAGATACAGTATATCCAATGATTTCAGAAGTTGCTTCTTCAAGTTTATGCTCCTTACCATCCTCATTAATATTAATAATTCCCTCCGTATTGTACCCCCAATTCCTTTTCCCGTAATAAATCAATCCATACTTACCTTCATTCCACTTACTAACTGTTCGCTTAACTGGAATAGCCTTAACCGTTTTAATTAAAGGTTCTACTAGCTTATCATCATCATAATCAGGATTTGCATATCCATTTCGTATTATAGTAATGTCTTGTGACTTTTTTTTATTATAAGTTATTAAGTAAGTTTCCTCTTTCCCATCAGCATTTTTCCCATAAACAAATGTATCAAACGCTGTGATTGTTCCATCTGAATGAAATGTAAGATCAAAATCAGTTGCCATATATAATTTCTTTGGCAAAGTATATTTTTTATTTATATCTTCAAAAATACCTTCTACCCCATATTCATATATATTATTATGTTTAAATTTAACTGACCTTTCATGTTTTAACCTTTCTATAAACCATGCAAGCTTGCCTCCATAATTTGTTGCACTTTTATAAATCTGTACTCCATAAAATGATGTGATTACCACAATAATGATAATAGAAATGTATTTCCATGCAGTTAAATTAGTTAATTTTTTAGATTCATATTCTCTATCTTTTATCATTTTCATTGTAGTAAATGTAATTATAGATATAAAAAATACTATACATAATAATAAAATATAAATATTATACTTCATTCTTCCATACGTACAGAATGAAGCTAACTCATAACAAAAAATCCAGTATCCAATTATTAATATTGGGTTTGTTAATAATGATATAAGTATCCTTTTTGCATTTCCTCTAAATATGTAAATCACCCCTAATCAAATTTGGTAATTATATTTATCTATATTGAGTATACTTTGTTTTACCAAATATTTGTATAATCCTTTGATCATCATATTATTTAATTACATACGAATTAATTCAAATCACTATCCGTTACTTATGATACGATTCAGCGTAATTCATCCTGAATAAAAATTAGGCCTTATCGATTTTTCGATAAGACCTATCTCTCACTGCTACACCTTTAATTTTCTTTTCTAACAAGCCTTACCACATTTTCCACATGCGCCGTATGTGGGAACATATCAACCGGTTGTACATATTCCACTTCATAACTCTTCATTAATGCTTTCACATCACGTGCTAATGATGAAGGGTTGCAAGAAACATAAACAACTTGCTTTGGTTGTACTTTTAAAATTGTTTCAAGTAACTTATCGTCACAACCTGTACGCGGTGGATCAACCACGATTACATCTGGACGCCAGCCTTCTTTCACCCATTTTGGTAGCCATTGTTCTGCCTTTCCAGCTTCGTACTTTGTATTTGTAAATCCGTGACGTTTCGCATTTTTCTTTGCATCTTCAATCGCTTCTGGAATGACATCCATACCGCGCACTTCTGCTGCATCATTTGCTAGCCAAAGCCCAATTGTACCAACGCCACAATATGCATCAACGATTTTTTCTTTTCCTGTTAACGCAGCAGCTTTTTTCGCTTCGTTGTAAAGGACAACAGTTTGTTCTGGATTCAACTGGAAGAATGCACGTGCTGATAATTCAAATGATAAATCACCGAGTGTTTCTTGAATGACTTCTTTTCCAGCTAAGTTGAATGTTTTGTCACCGAAAATAACAGATGTTTTACGCCAGTTCACATTTTGCATAATCGATTTGACTGTTGGCATTTGTTTTTGTACTTCTGCGATAAATTGCTCTTTATTTGGTAATTCTTCTTTTGTTGTAATTAATGTGACTTGTACTTCCCCTGTTTGAACTGCAGCACGTGTCACAATTGTACGCACTAGACCTTTTTGTTTTTTCTCGTTGTAAATAGAAATGTTCAATTTTTCTAATATACGTCGTACAACTTTTGTCGCTTCGTTTGTTGCTTTATGCTGAATCATGCAGTGAGAAATATCAATTAATTGATGTGAGTTCTGTTTATATAATCCTGTAATCACTTTTTCATCTTTACGTCCTACTTGTAATTGACTTTTATTACGATAATGCCATGGGTTTCCCATACCAAGTGTTGGACGAATGTCAGCTTCCATGCTTCCGTTCATATACTTTTCAAAGGCTTGTACCACAATATCTCGCTTTTGATTCAACTGTTCTTTATAATCTAAATGCTGCAATTGACAACCACCGCATTCATCATATACTGGGCATGGCGGTTTTACGCGATGCGGTGATGCTTTACGAATTTTTTTCACTTTCGCTTCAGCAAAGCCACGCTGAATTTTCGTTGTTTCCGCAACAACTTCTTCTCCTGGTAATGCCCCTGGAATGAAAACAACTTGTCTCTTAAAATAACCAACGCCTTCTCCGTTAATCCCTAGACGCTTAATTGTCACAGGAAACGTTTGACCAACTTCCAACTTACTCTCATGTTGCTTTTGTACCATTATTACACCTCTACTCTATACTTTTCCATAAATACAACGCTGCATAACTGCAGTATGGTTCACACTCTTGTTTCATTTTTTCTAAAAATGCATCATCTGGTTTATTCTCTAATTGAAATATACCTTGAAGTGCACGCTGAATCCCAATATCTGCTTTTGGGAACATATTTTTCCGTCCGAGCCCAAACAGTAAAAAGTTTTGCACCGTCCATGCACCAATACCTCGTACTGGTAACAATTGTGCTGCTACTACTTCTTCTGTTTGTTTTTCTAGCTCCACTAAATTTAGCTTACCTTCCACAATATGTTTTGCTAGTCCTACCATATATTCAGCTTTTCGTTGACTAAATTTCTGATTTCTGAGCTCTTCTATTGAAATATTCGCTACCCTTTCTGGTGTTGGGAAAAAGAAAACGCCATTCTTCTCTGTTCCATATCGCTTTACAAATTGTTCTGTAAGAGAAGTAGCAAATTTCAAATGAACTTGTTGATGAATAATACAACGAAGAAGACAAGCAAAATAATCAAACTCTAAAACAAGTGGTGTATAGGCATATGTTTCAAAAAGTGGACGTAATGATGTGTTTCTAAAATGGGTTTGTATATCTTGAAAAGATTCATTCCATTGAAAAATGGAATAGATGCGTTTCATAACCTTCTCTTGTTCACCTGTCTGACTTGAAACCCAAAATTGTGGGTTTTGAAGCGTACCAATTCCTTGTACGCGGACAACAATTTGTTCTTCATCCATAAGAAGTGGGACATAAACTATTTTCTCTTCTAATTGAACAACATTGAGTGGATCAAAAGACAAACGCCTGAGTACCTCTTCAAAATGGTACGAATCCTTTAACGTAACATGTTCGCTCCACATACGTTTCCCCATCCTTTTTACACATCATTATAGCATGAGAAAACCGTAAGCATACATGCTTACGGCTGATTGCTTTTTACTAAATCATCCAGGCTTTTAAAATGATACCCTTTCTCGCGCAAATCATCAATGATTTTCGCAAGCGCTTCTGCATTATCTTTTGATATAGCATGAAGTAATATAATGGATCCTGGATGAATCATATTCATTACATTATTATGAGCATATTGCCATCCTCTTTGCTGATCTACTTTCCAATCTAAAAATGCAAGCGACCAAAATACGTTATAATATCCCATTTCTTTCGCAAGAGCTAGCGTACGCTCACTAAAAATCCCACGCGGAGGACGTACATATTTCACTTCTTTTTGTCCGGTTACTTTTTTAATTTCATCCGTTACACTTTGTAATTCTTCACGAAGTTTCTCATCATTTACAGTTGTAAAATCAGGATGGCTTCGAGAGTGGTTTCCAATAATGTGACCTTCATTTTTCATTCTTAATAATAACTCTTTTTGCGTCTTTATATAATGACCCGTTACAAAAAATGTTGCTGGCACTTTCTTTTCTTTTAGTACATCCAAAATTTTTCCAGTATATCCATTTTCATATCCATTATCAAATGTTAAATATATATCTTTTTTCTTCATGTCTCCTAAATAAAAACCACCATTACCCCGGAGTAGATCAGTAAATTTTTTCCCTGCATCTGGCGGGGTCTCATTTTTTGCTCGCGGAATCCCCCAGTGATTTGGTGCGTTCGTATACGCGAAAGCAGAAACTGGAACAAGTGTCATTATAATTGAAAAAATGAGACCTATATATAACCATCTATGCTTCATAAATAGTCTCCTTTCCATATATCATCGTACCTGTAGTTTCTGTTTTCAATATTCCTTTCATTCTAAACAAGTTTTTCTATATGTACCAAAAAATGCACCTCGAATGATTCGAGATGCATTTTTCCACTTACTTAAATACCGGTTCTTTAAAGCTTGCTAATTTTTCAAATGATGTTTTATCTACATCTGCATGTAGGCTATTACCATGAGAGTCCATTGTTACAACAGCTTTAAAGCCATCAATACGTAGGTGCCACATTGCTTCTGGAATACCAAATTGTAAGAAGTCGACATCTTTCACTTCTTTAATACATTCTGCATAATACTGCGCAGCACCACCGATTGCATTTAAATATACACCACCATGTTCTGCTAGTGCCGCTAATGTTTTTTCTCCCATGCCGCCTTTACCGATGACAGCACGAATACCAAACTTCTTCATAATGTCGCCTTGATATGGCTCTTCACGAATACTTGTCGTTGGACCTGCCGCTTTAATTTTCCAATTGTCATTTTCATCTTTCACTACAACTGGACCACAGTGATAAATGATTTGTCCATTTAAATCTACCGGGCAATCGTTATCCATTAAGTGCTTATGAATTGCATCACGACCTGTGTACATCATCCCGTTAATGGTAACGACATCTCCAACGCGAAGTTCACGAATTTGCTCCTCTGTAATTGGTGCCTGCAGTACAATTTCACGCTGCTCACTTTTTGCGTGCTCCACTTCTTGTTGAAGTGTATTTTCACCTTCTTGATATAACCAATCGATAATCTCACCTGTTTCAGGATGAATTGTTACACCAAGGCGACGATACGCCCAACAATTATATGCAACAGACACATAGAAACTAGCTGGCAGACGATTGTATACTCCAATTTTACAACCAAGTAAGGTTGTTTCTCCACCAAATCCCATCGTACCAATGCCAAGCTTGTTCGCATTCTCTAATAGGTATTCTTCAAGCTTCTGTAATTCAGGAATTGGATTCACATCATCTAATGTGCGAAATAGTTGGTTTTTTGCCAACTCATAACCTGACGTACGGTCTCCCCCGATACCAACACCGATTACTCCTGCACTACACCCTTGTCCTTGTGCTTGATATACCGCATGAAGAAGGCATTTGCGAATCCCTTCTAAATCACGACCTGCTCGTCCAAGTCCTTCTAATTCACAAGGTAAGCTATACTGAATATTTTTATTTTCACAGCCGCCCCCTTTTAAAATTAAACGAGCATCAATATAATCTTTCTCCCACTGCTCAAACTTAATCACAGGTGTACCTGGTCCTAAGTTATTACCGCTATTATCTCCGAAAAGAGAATCAACAGAATTCGGACGAAGTTTCCCGTCCTGTGTCGCCCGCTCAAGCGCACTGTAAATTGCTTCTTTCATTTGTAATTGATTTACGCCAACTGGTGTATAAATTTTGAAGGTTGGCATCCCTGTATCTTGGCAAATTGGAGAGATGTTTTCATCTGCCATTTTAATATTATTTGTAATGGTGCCAAGCGCCATTGCAGAACGAGTCCCTGCATTTTCTCGTTCTTTTGCTCGTTGAATTGCACGACGAACATCTTTCGGTAAATTCGTTGATGTTTCAACAATCAGTTGATACATACTTTCTTGAAGCTTTTCCATTGTTACTTCCCCCTCAATTGTGAACGCTACCAAAACGCTACGAGATGAAATTTTCACCCTTAAGTCTCTAGAGTCTTTGTTTTTATTTTATGACTCTTAAGATCAAACGAAATTTTTCACAACTTGATTATACCCTTTTTTCCATATTCCTTCTATTTAATCGGGCAGGAAATCTATATATTTTCTAATAAAACAGCGCATTTACAGAAAACGGCTACCAATATATAATTGGCAGCCGTTTTATATTATTCGTCTTTTTTAAATTGCTCACATTTCAGTTCTAATTCATCTAACATCGCAAGAAGACGATCTACATCTTCTACTTCTACCTCTTCTGGTTCAATTGTATCAATTACTTCGATGAACATATTTAAACGTTCTTTTAAATATACTAATTGTGAATCTTTATCTTGAATTGCTTTTCCCACAAAGGCACTCTCCTTTTTATTCGAGTTACTCTTATTATACCGCAAAAATGATTATCACGAACATGAATTTTCATCATTTTTGCCACAATACTTGATTACATACAAGCAGACATTTAAATTACTTCCCCCATCACTTGAAGTGAAATCAACAGATGAAGAATTTTTGTTACAAAAAGTTTCACTTTATAAAACGTCCATATTCTTCTATTATAGAGGATGGACAAATTGTTATTTCAACAGTCAAAGGAGTATTTCAGATGAGTATATCACAAACAATGAAGCCGATTACTCCTTCTTACGATCCATGGGAAGCGTATATGGACCTTGAAGAGTACGGCAAACTACTATTAACAAACGTTGAATTTACAACGACAACGTTATGCAATATGCGCTGTGAGCATTGTGCTGTTGGTTATACATTACAGCCAAAAGATCCAAATCCGCTTCCAATGGAACTTTTATTAAAACGATTAGATGAGATTCCTCATTTACGTTCTTTAAGTATTACGGGCGGAGAACCAATGCTCTCAAAAAAATCCGTCGACAACTATGTAACACCACTCTTAAAATATGCCCATGAGCGAGGCGTTCGCACTCAAATCAACTCAAACTTAACTATAGATTTAGCCCGTTATGAACAAATTATTCCTTATTTAGATGTGTTGCATATTTCACATAACTGGGGAACAATTGATGATTTCGTTGAAGGTGGATTTGCAATGATGGAGCGCAAACCTACTTATGAACAACGTGCTAAACTATTTGAACGAATGATTACAAATAGTAAAGCTTTATCAGATGCAGGTGTTCTCGTGTCAGCAGAAACAATGTTAAATAAACGTACCCTACCACATATTGAACACATTCATCGTCAAATCGTCGAAGAAATGGGCTGTAAGCGCCATGAAGTACACCCTATGTACCCAAGTGATTTTGCTAGCAACCTTGAAATTTTAACAAAAGATGAAATTCGAAGTGCAATCGAGCATTTATTAGATATTCGTGATGAAAATATATGGATGTTATTTGGCACACTACCTTTCTACGCATGTAGTAATGATGAACGTGACTTAACTACATTAAGAAAATTACATTTAAGCAAAAACGTGACGGTTCGTAACGATCCAGATGGGCGTTCTCGCTTAAATGTAAATATTTTTGATGGCAACATTATCGTAACAGACTTTGGTGATATTCCACTGCTTGGTAACATTCAAACAAACACATTACAAGAAGCCTACGACAGATGGTGTAGTTCGAAAACAGCGAAATCATTAAGTTGTCACTGCCCTGCTGTAAAATGCCTTGGGCCAAATATTCTTGTGAAAAACAGCTATTATCCAACCGAGGATTTCTTAACAAAAGAAACAAATATTACACTGTAGCAAAAAAACGTCAGCATATTTAGCTGACGTTTTTTTGCTATTGTGGATAAGGCGAAGAAATAAATTTAAAGGATACATAATCTTGTATAGGAATAGATGCCCCAATTCCTTGTGAAGTAATATTTTTAATGACAAGCCTCTTCTGATTTCCTTTTAAAACAAGATATACTTCTCCAAATGTAACTTTTCCTTTTTCATTTACCGCTGGTGTATATGCATATAAATACCCAAGTTGTTTTGGACTGATATTATATACACGCTCATTTCCAGTACCATAACCAATTGTTGTTTTAAAAGAAAGAGGAAGCTGCACCTTCTCCATCGCCTTTAAAAGAATCATCTTTTTCACATCATCTGTATCTTTAATATAGGCTGTTAAACCACCTTCTACCGTTTTTTGCGATTCTTGTTTGTACCGAAGCGGATATAACCGCTCCACACCACGGTTATCATATACATTACGATTCACTTGCTTATATTCCCAATTTATCGCTGTATCTGTTGATTCATAATTTAACGGCCATTGACCTAAATAAATTTTCGCCCTATATCCAACTGCAAGAGGTGCATTTGAAATCGAAGTTTCATTAAACAACCGAATTAAATCTGGGTTTTCGATTCGAATGGTCGATGTTTTCAGTAATTCTTTCGCTAGTTCACTTGGCTGCAAACGCGGTAAATCTTGCGCTTCATTTGGATACGTATTGTCCTTTGAAATATTCAAAACAGATGAAGGCATCTTTACGTTTATTGTTGTCTTTGCAGAGCTACTATAAGGAAATAATAAAATAAACGAGACCATAGTTGAAAGACATATGCTGTACACTCGTTTCACCTACTTTACCCCTTCCTAATTTAAGAGTGTATAAATCATTTAAATAGCTATTAAATACAAATTGAAAAACCGACATAAAACCTTTCTTTTTAGGTGGGAGAGAGCATCTGGTCATGCATAAAAGCGGTCAGATCCTCATCCTGCCCCCCATGCCAAGTGAAAACAAAGAGAGAAAACAAGTGCATGTCACCTTTTGTTCTTCGTAGCAGCGACTTATATGCCTGCAAATCAAAATGGATTTATATATTAACTATCTCTATTATTTTCTCTCCGTAATATTGTTATCCCAATTTTTTATAACAAGTAAAAGCCAATTCCCATAATGAAATAAGCGGCTAATAATGTTCCTCCTTCAAACCAGTTCGTATCTCCATCATTTGAAATTGCAATTGTTAAAAAGACCGCTGTAATCATGGACACAAGTTCCGGCATTGTAAATACAAGGGGCATTTTTACCGTAAAAAACATCGAAAGTATGATGAGAACAGGGGCAACGAACATGGCAACCTGCAAGGTTGAACCGACTGCAATTTCAACTGCAATATTCACTTTATTTTTATAAGCCATAATAATTGCAGAGGCATGCTCCGCGGCGTTACCAACAATCGCAACAATGATAACCCCGATAAATAATTCCGACCATCCAAATGATTTTGCTACCGTTTCAAATGTATGAACAAGCGCCTCGGATACATAAGCAACAGCCGCTGTTGCAATCGCTAAAATAAGTAATGCTTTCCCTTTTGACCATTCAGGCTCTTCCTCATGTTCTACTTCATCGCTTTTATGCTGATACACACCACGATGCGTAACCAGTTTAAAGAATAGTGCGGCTAAATACATGACAATCATGATGATTGAAACCCCAATACTTAATTGATATGTTTTGTCTATACTCATCTTCATTGAAAAAACTTCTGGAATAACAAATGCTACAACAACTGCAAATATTAGTAAGGCCGAATTATGCCTTGCATCATAAACATTAAAACTTTGTCTTTTATACTTGAGCCCTCCTACAAAAAAAGAAAGACCTCCAACTAACAATAAATTGCCAAGAACGGAACCAGTTAGTGAAGCAAGTACGACTTCAGTTAGCCCTGCTTGTAATGCAAAAACTGAAATGATAAGTTCAACCGCATTCCCGAAGGTTGCATTTAATAGCCCACCAATTCTTGGTCCAGAGACAATAGCTAAACTTTCTGTCGCTCTTCCCATAAAAGCAGCGAGAACAATAATTGTAATGCAATACACAGCAAACATAATTGTTTGTGGCCAATGCAACGTATTTCCAAGAATAGAAAGCGGTACACCAGCAAGTGCAAGTATTAAGAAAATTTTATTAAACATATTTTCCATCCTTTCATCGTATGTATTTCCCCCACTATTATCATTATTCTTCTCCTAACTTGTCTCATTTCATCACAAATACGTTTAAAAAATACGATTGAAGAAAAAAGTATGAAAGAGTGTAAAAAATTTTAAGCAACAAGTTTCCGCAGAATGAAATTACGGATAACAGAAAGGGGCTCAAAAAATGAATTTAAAAGAAAAAATTGCAACTATTATTGAAGGACAAAGAACAGGTGTATTAGCTACCGTGCGTGAAAATAAGCCACATAGCTGTTTTATGATGTTTTTTCATGAAGACTTTGTATTATATGTCGCAACAGATCGTAATTCCAAAAAGGTAGTAGATGTCGAACAAAATTCAAATGTACACGTGCTACTCGGAAGAGAAGGGAAGAAATGGGATGAAGATTATATCGAAGTAGAAGGCACCGCTTCAATTGAAGAAGAGCAAACATTAAAAAACAAATTTTGGAACAACAGCTTAAAACGCTGGTTACTCGGCCCTGAAGATCCTAACTATGTACTTATAAAGATCAATCCAAATACAATTTACTACATCGATAGTGCTGGTACGACTCAACCAGAGTTTTTACGACTGTAATTCAAAAACAAGCCCTTTAAAAGGGCTTGTTTTGTCGAAAAGTTCTTATCAAAAAAAAGATAAAAAAGATGGAACTTTCTAAAGATTCTGTTATATAATAGTATCAACTTAAATAAACTGTATTAAAACAGATTGGGAGGAGAAACAAAATGATGAAAAGAGAAGAACGGAAAAATATGATTGAGTTTATTGAAAAGAAAAAGGGAATTGAGCGTGAAGAGCTTTTATTTATGACAGATGATGAAGTAGAACACATTTATAATGTAACGTACTTTTTATATGAAGAAATTGCAGAATAATAGATCAAAGGCCCATCTAACATCTTTATGTTAGATGGGCCTTTACTATTTTCATAGTTATATTCAAAACATCCTCTTGCTATCCGTTATACTTGAGAATGATTTTCATGTATAATAATACAAGACTGGAGGAATTTTACTATGAGTTCATGGCTATTATTCGCATTATTATCAGCAATTGCTGCAGCACTTGTATCCATTTTTGGAAAATTTGGTTTAGAAGGAATCGATGCCAATGTGGCAACAACTATCCGTTCAATCATCATGGCACTATTTATGATAGGTGTAATTATGATACAAGGTAAATTTCAAAATATTGGTGACGTTCTAATGAATAAAAAAGCACTGCTATTTATCACGTTAAGTGGTATAGCTGGTGCCTCATCATGGCTGTTTTATTTTCTTGCCTTAAAAACAGGAAAAGTTTCACAAGTTGCTCCTGTAGATAAATTAAGTGTTGTATTTTCAATTATTCTTGCAATAATTATATTAGGCGAAAAATTAAACTTCATGACTGGAATGGGTGTTGTATGTATTACAGCAGGTGTTCTCTTCATTGCTTTCAGCTAAAAACCGCTTAACTAGCGGTTTTTTTTCTTCTTATGTAGAGCCATACAATAAGTACAACTACTACTGAGATAATTAAAATCCACATTCCATAATGATGCAAACTATATTCAACAAAGCGCCACTTCTCTCCAAGTTTCCATCCAAGTCCAATAAAAACGCTAATCCAGATGAAAGCACCACCGTATGCGTATAGACAAAATCTCCAAAACGTTAAATTTGACATACCAGCAAAATATGCAGTTAAATGACGAACTCCTGGTATAAAATATCCAATCATTATTAAAAAAGGACCATATTTTTCAAACAAAACATGCGTTTTTTCAATTTGCTTTTCTTTAATTCCTATCTTTGGACCATATTTTTTTAATACAGGCAGTCCAAGTTTTAAGCCAAGTATGTAACTTAAAGTAATTCCAAGTACCGCACCAGCCATTCCACTTAAAAAAGCAGCTGTCCCTGACATAGTTCCTTTCGAAATATTATAACCAACAAACGTCAGCAAAAACTCATCTGGTATTGGCAGACCCACTATTCCACCCGCAAGAGCTATAATAATTCCCAAATACCCATAATGTGAGATTAACTCACCAATATGTTGTTCCATTTGGATGACACATCCTATGCACAATCGTTATTCCATATTGTACCCTCTCTATCTTTTAAGCAAACATGGTATACATATTCACTATACATCGTTTTTATAATGAACTCTACTCCTATTCATCTTACCTGTAATGAAACTTTTTACTACTTTAATCTTCATTTTTCAAGACCTTAAGGTGTGAATGCATATTGTCCACGAATAGCGTGATAAATCCATACTTCACTTCATAATTATAAGAAAATCCGACTTCACAAGCGTGATTTTTGTTACAATAAAGAAAAGTTACATTTAGCATCGGTTTGACTCTCAAGAAAAATGATATAGGCAGTAAACATATATTTAAAAAGATTACATGCATCTTCCATCCGTGTAGAGTACTATGCATCCTTTTACATAAAAATCATTTTTCTAAATTATACAGGGGGAAAAAACATGACCATAGAAAAACAATTGATTCAAAAGGTATACTATGAAACATTCTTAACTGAACAGGATTCTGTTCAGGCTCCTCAAGTACTTGGGGAAGCATATGTAAATGAAGCTGAAAATGAATTTTCCAATATCGCTAACATTCGTTTCGCACAAGGAGAAGTTAATTATCATCATAAAGATTTCGAAACAGCCATCTTCAAGTGGGAGAAAGTAAACAATGATCTCTCTCTATGGGCAAAAAAAAATATAGCAGACGCTTATTTTGAATTAGGATTGCTTTCAATGGCAGAAGAAATCTATACATCGATTCAAACAGAAGACACAACACTGACAATGGAAGTTTCATTGCAACTTCTTTCTCTGTACATCGAACAAAATCGCTTAGGACTTGCTTTTAAGGTCATTAGTGAAGCAGTTTCATTCCAACCAGACTATCCAAATATCACTGCCATTGCTCGTTCCTTTTATGAGAAACAGCAGGATTGGAACAATGCTATTGACCTTGCTGTTCAAGAAGGAATTCGAACGAAATCATTACATTGGTTTGAGATTTTAACAAGTTATGTGAATCAAGGATTCACAAAACAAATGAAACCAAAATATTTTTATGAAGCATTAAAAGTTTTATATACCGTCGATTCCGTTCAATTTAAGCAACTTGTCTCATCACTTTGGAAAATCTATCAAGATGAGTCAACCTACTTATTATGGATTCAAACAATCAATCACCTTTTTTTACACGTCGAGGTAGATTCTTACGACTCATGGGATGAAATTGTTACTCTTTATCAAGACACCTACTGTGAATTAATTACAGGACAATACTTGATGCATGAACTACAGGAACTTATTCCAGACTTGTTAACAAATTGGTTTAGCTTAACAAAAGCAGAACATTCTCTATTTGTTTCCGCTGCAACGTTAGCATGGAATGAGATTTCACCTAAAAGCCTTGATACATTACTTGTAAAAAGCGCTGAAACACTCCTTTCTAGTTCAAAAACAGTTAACACAGTTGATCTAGACAAAGTTTCAAGCTTATTTGAAACTATTGTCGTATGGGCAGAAAAGAATGATGTAGACTTAGGACATTCTTTCACATGGCTTGTTCGAGAACTTTCCGACCTAAACGTACAACAAGTTCTCGTTACAGGTACGAATGATGCTAGTAAATCATCCTTTATCAATTCTATATTAGGGGAAAGTATACTAAAAAATTCTCCTGGAGCCGCTATCATATTTAAAGATAATGCGCAGACAGAAATTACAGAACTCACAGATTTAACAATAAGAACTACTTCCAATTTGGATGAATTTTACGAAATGATGGCTGTTCCTCCAAAATCAGAATCTGAGCAGAAATGTATTGAGTTTAAATTACCATGTAGGTTTTTACGAAAAAATAAATTCTCATTTATCGTTACACCAGGTTTTGATGGAAATGGCAATAAAGAGAATACAAATCTTGAATACTTACATGCAACCGATAATCTATTATATGTTCTTAATACCTCTTCGCCTTTACTTGATGAAGAAATCGATACACTACTATACATACGAGAACAAATACCGACTTTACAAGTTCATTTTGTTTTAAATACAATCGATACAATCTTTAGTGATGAAACAGCAAATAAAATGCTAAATGAAACCGAGTCTAAAATACGTGTACATTTTCCAAATGCACGAGTATTCCCTTACTCATCTTTAGAAGAGAGCAGCGGGCAACTAAGTGATTTAACAGAATCCATTACTTCAAACTTTAATAATAGAAATATAGAAACCGAACGCACGGAAAAACTATTATGGTTTATTCAAAAGACCATCACGTATCTCTTAAATGAACGCGTACAATTAGAAAATACGTTAGTAAAGTCAATCCGTTGGAATAAACACCTTTTAGTGAAATTAAATGGCTTCATTAATAACCTGACTGCTATTGAAAAAGATAAGACTCGCTCTATTACAGACTCATATCGTTTAACGAAAGATGAAATTATACATGATCTTCATGATCAAATTCCTGAATTATTGCAGAGCTGTTCCGATTTAGTTCATGAAGATAGTGACTTTAAACAAGTTCCTGAAGAATTAAATGCAGCAATGAATGAAAGAATTCAAAAACATTTACAACAAATGATATTACCTAAGTTTACTCAATCTATTCAAGAATGGATTGAAAAAGTCCATAATGAATTTATTCAAAGTCAATCTTATTTAGATGAAATGAGTGAAACATTTAATAAGTTATACGAAGAAGAACGTATGAAACTACCATGCGATTTCCAACTACTTGATGATTGGCGCCGCGATGTTGCAAGGATGACAAACCGAATCAAAGTTGATGATGTGAATATTTTACTACGCTTTACACCAACACAATTTCTATTAAAAAGTGCTGGAAAGCTATTCGGTAACATGCAGAAAAATCAATCCATGCTTTACAACAAATATAAAAATTATATCGAGACCGAAGACTATACAGATGTAACAACAACTATTTCTGAACAGTTCTTCCTTCAATTTGAATTATTCGAAAGTGCATTAGAACGTGATATTATGATGTTCTTTAAAGAACCTCTTAGCATATTAAAGCAAACTGTGGAAGCTGCTCATCTCGAAATAAATGAAGATGAAAATGCATTAACGAAACTAAGAACAAATCCAGAAACATATCATGATCCTTTAACACTGTTTAAATTACAGTTATTGCAGTACAAATTCATGCTAAATGAAAAAAACGATGAAGCCCCTTCTTTGAAAATAGCAACGAACGAGGCACCTACAATTTAGGTAAATACAAAAAACCAAGCAACTTGTAACATGAACTGTACCCCGAATCGTGGACACTTAAAAAAAGTCCATGCTTCGGGGTTTTTGTGTATCTTTACACTCATTCC
>NZ_JAEHBX010000339.1:0-270 GCF_016483395.1 Bacillus cereus group sp. N21 | reverse complement strand
AAATCTAAAGGAAAGGTGCATACTTTTTTGGATGATTTAGTTGGTGCGATTGCGTCAGCTGCAGCAAGCCGGTTAGCCCATCGTTATCAAGCGAAGTTAGAAAATGAAGATTCCCGTAAGTAATAACTTGTACTAGAAGTTTCGTTTTTCATGGTAACCGTAATGTACGGTTACCATTTTCTTATTTGTATGGGAATAAAAATATGCACCATTTAGTTATGAAATTATCCAAATGATCATTTATATGGGGTCACCATACATGCCCATCAA
>NZ_JAEHBX010000338.1:0-271 GCF_016483395.1 Bacillus cereus group sp. N21 | reverse complement strand
CCCCCCCCCGCCCCCCCCCGCAGCGCCAGACGCGCCCCCCCCCCACGCGCCCCCAGCACAAACCACCACGCCAACGCCAAAAGCCCCCGCAACACGGCACCGCCCACCACCACACCCCCCCCCCGCCGATGCCGCCCCCGCCGACCCCGCCCCCCAACCCCTCCCCCTCGCCGCAGCGACCCCCCCCACCACCCCAGCCGCAACCACCGCACCTCACCCACGCGTAACCGACGCTGCCTCCGAACCCGCCCCGCACCCGCAGGCTAAAGAC
>NZ_JAEHBX010000337.1:0-272 GCF_016483395.1 Bacillus cereus group sp. N21 | reverse complement strand
CACAAGGAGAGCGCTCATGCTTCTCGAGATATGTAGATGTGGTAAGACAGTACCAATGGAACATGGTATGTGCGAGGCGTGTGCTATTGTAGCTGAAGAAAGAAGGAAGCAAAGGCATAGAGATTATAAGGCGAAGCGAACGGATACGGACAACCAGAAGTTCTATAACTCAAAGCCTTGGCGAGTAACAAGAGCAAGGGTAAAGGATAGAGACAATGGGTTGTGTCAATTGTGTTGGAGTGAGAACAAGGTTAAACCAATGAACACAGTAC
>NZ_JAEHBX010000336.1:0-272 GCF_016483395.1 Bacillus cereus group sp. N21 | reverse complement strand
CATCTACGTAGTACACTGCACTCTTTACAAATATAATACTACTTCATAAACATTTTGTGAGCTTAATCTTTAAAACGAATCATAAAAATTTTAATATATGAATATGTTTATTTTATTGTTTTTTTAAAGGAGGTGAACAATAATGAAAAATATTATCCCTGCACTATTCGTCTATTTTATCGTTTGTGTTATTGTTATGATTGTTCCAGCATCTGAAGGCTATAATTCTATTAGTTGGAAGTTGTTTGTTGGGCAAGCGTACGCAATACCCA
>NZ_JAEHBX010000335.1:0-272 GCF_016483395.1 Bacillus cereus group sp. N21 | reverse complement strand
TAACTACACTTCCTTCTCCTTGGTACATCTTCACTAAACTTGTTAAACTACCTTGATACGCTCTTAATACATTAGAATTTAGCAATCGATTTTCTATACGTTTTGCCAACATATCTAACGTTAGTTCTTGCCCGCTAATGATGCATGTATTCAAGATACTACTATCGTCATTCTTTACAGAAGTAACTTGTATCTTTCCTGTTTTCATTTGCTTTATATATTGTTCTAAATCCGCTGTATCAATGCGCATCTGTCTACCAACTCTATAAGAA
>NZ_JAEHBX010000334.1:0-272 GCF_016483395.1 Bacillus cereus group sp. N21 | reverse complement strand
CTTCTGCTCTTTGTTTGCTTTTGCAAATGAAGAGCTTTTATTTTGCATACTTATACTGACTTTCTAACATCGCATAACGCAATAGCTTTAACTTTGTATCTTTTTTCAATGCTTTCCACTCAGATACACCAATTTTCATTTTCCATTCCTCCAATAATTAAATTTGTTATTTATATAGCTTATAAGTTCCAGTTGTAAATCTTTCTAATTTGTTTATAACTAAACCCTTCATGGATTGCAAATATTTCTGGAAAATCAGAGATACACAAATC
>NZ_JAEHBX010000333.1:0-273 GCF_016483395.1 Bacillus cereus group sp. N21 | reverse complement strand
CTGAAGAAGCAGAAGTAATGGTGGAAGCAGAAGAAACTGAAGAAGCAGAAGTAATTGCAGAAACAGAGGGGTCTGAAGTAGAAGCAATTGTAGAACTTGAGGAAACGCAGCAAGAAATGGTATTAGATGAAGCAATTGAACAAAAAAATGAATTCATACATGTTGCTGAGGCTGATGAACAAACGATGGAAGATGTCCAAAGTTTTGCGAATGTTTTAATTGCAGAAACAGAGGAAAGTAAACCAGTTGCAGAAGAAGGGCCAGCCGCTGAAG
>NZ_JAEHBX010000332.1:0-273 GCF_016483395.1 Bacillus cereus group sp. N21 | reverse complement strand
CCTCATATCTTCCTCCATTAATGTATTCCGTTGATCCATGTAATCACTTAATCTGTTTTCCATTTCTAATAGATTTGCTTGCTGCACCCTATTAAGTTCCGCTACCATAGCGCTATATTGTTGGTGAAGTTGATACTGCACATGATACGGCATCGGATTTGCTTCTTCAGTTTCTTCTTTCTTATTAACGATGCCATACTCCTTTACAATCAATTTAGCAGCCTTTTCTAAAGTCATTCCATCTTCTTTACTCAACTCTACTAAGTGCTGAAG
>NZ_JAEHBX010000331.1:0-274 GCF_016483395.1 Bacillus cereus group sp. N21 | reverse complement strand
ATTGGGTACTTAGCTCAAAATACTGGATTAGAAACATCATTAACAATTTGGGATGAAATGCTAACCGTCTTTACACACCTACAGCAAATGGAGACAAAACTTCGAAGGCTAGAGCAAGAAATGGGAAAAGAAGAAAACTTTTCAAATGCCGCTACATATGAAAAATTATTAGCTGATTATGACCAATTGCAATTAGATTATAAAGATCAAGGCGGCTATCAGTACGAAGCAGATATTCGCTCCATTTTAAGCGGTCTTGGTTTCCCTGTTGAAA
>NZ_JAEHBX010000330.1:0-275 GCF_016483395.1 Bacillus cereus group sp. N21 | reverse complement strand
CCCCTCCCGTTCCTCCGCCTCCGCAGCTCCCCATTACAGACAGGTCTTTCGTTTCTTTGTGTTTGACCTACTTCACTTGCTCCTTGTCTTCCGCCTCCTGGTTTTTGAATTGCTTCACTTGTTACTTGTCTTACGCCTCCTGGTGTTTGACCTCCTTCACTTGCTCCTAGACTTACGCCTCCTGGTGGTTGACTTCCTTCAATTGGTCCTTGTCTTACGCAACCTGGTGTTTGACCTGTCTCTTATGCACATCTGCGAGCGCACGAGCCAGGCAG
>NZ_JAEHBX010000033.1:0-58739 GCF_016483395.1 Bacillus cereus group sp. N21 | reverse complement strand
ATACCGGAACCATCTTTTAAGTGCCTAATTTTTAAAGGTCTTTTTATTAAACTGTCCATTTTATAGGGTACAGTTCATTATATATATCCCTTTTAATTTTCCGACATATAAGTCGCAGTTATGAAAATAAAAGAAGTTCTCCACTCATTTTCTCCTTCTATTTTCATATGGCATGGGGCTAAAAAAGGCATTGACCGCCCTACCCATAGGCGGATGCTCTCTTCCACCTAAAAGGAATGGCTTTATGTCGGTCTTTCAATGCGTATTTATATAGCTTGTTTTCTCAAATAATGAAGCAATCTCTACGGCATAATCTCCTTGTAGAATTCCTTTTTCAGTAATAATTCCAGTAATTAGATCATGAGGAGTTACATCAAATGCAGGATTATAAACACCGACTCCCTCGGGAGAAATTTGTTTTCCAAAAATCTTTGTAACTTCAGTCTCATCTCGTTCTTCAATTACAATTTCAGCACCAGTTTTTTTCGTAATATCAAATGTAGAAAGTGGAGCAGCAACGTAGAAAGGAATATGAAAATATTTTGCTAGTATAGCTAAATTCAAGGTTCCTATTTTATTTGCTGTATCACCATTTGCGACAATTCGATCTGCTCCTACAATAATAACAGAAATATTTTTTGTTCGAATAGCATGTGCCGCCATATTGTCCGTAATGAGCGTTACATCAACACCAGCTTGTTGCAATTCCCATGTAGTAAGACGTGCTCCTTGCAAAACAGGTCTTGTTTCACATGCATAAGCTCGTAAATTCACCCCACGCTCTTTTCCAATATAAAATGGAGCTAGCGCTGTTCCATAACGAGCAGTAGCAATACTTCCGGCGTTACAAATCGTTAAAATATGGTCACCATCTTTAAACCTAGTTAAAGCATGCTCTCCAATACTACGACATATATTTTCATCTTCTTGCTGAATTTTAAGTGCTTCCTCTTCTAATATTTTTCTTGCTTCTTTTATTGTTGTTGCTTGCTTAATAGAAGCTGACATGCGATCAATTGCCCAAAATAAATTAACAGCTGTCGGACGTGAAGTTGCTAAATAATTACAATCACTTTTAAACTTTTTTTCAAATTCAGTGATATTCGTAACATTATATTTTTTTACTGCAAGTGCTAATCCAAAAGCAACTGTAATACCAATTGCAGGTGCCCCGCGCACTTCTAACATAACAATACTTTTCCACACATCTTCAATAGTGTTCAACGTTTTATATTCTACAACATGCGGTAACCGCGTTTGATTTAATAATGCAATAGAATCTCCTTTCCAACTTATAGAACGCGGAACGGCAACTGTTGTGTTCATGCTTTTACCCCTCCCAAAACACTATCTTGAAATAACGTTTCGAACAATCTAGCATTCGCACCTGTCGTTTCATGTAATAATAACTCTCGACCTAAATATAATGCATGCTTTTTAGCTTGAATTCTTCTATTCTTATCCTTAATTCCATCTAAATCTACTACATGCGCTAATCCAATTGTTCGACGAATGATTTCACAGCCAGCAAATCCAACTGCATCAGCAAAAATATTTTGTAGTACAATCGCAAGCCATCGTTTCTCCTTTGTATATGGTTCTACCCCTTCTAGTACCCATAGCTTTGTAAATACTTCTACAAAATTACTCCATGTTTTTTCAATATGATAGAATAAAATATTTCGTTTCTGGTCTTCTCTTGATAGTGCATTCAACAATAAATTTGCAATAAATTGACCAAGGTCAAATCCAAGCGGTCCAAATGTTGCAAACTCCGGATCAATCACCTTCGTTTCAGAAGGTGATGAAAAAATACTACCTGTATGTAAATCACCATGAATTAACGCTTCTTTTCTAGTTAAAAATTTATATTTATACTGCGCTACCTGTAATTTTAATTTCTTATCACACCAAAGTTCATCTAAGACAGGTTGCAATTCTTTCTCATAATCGTTTGTTTCATAGTTTCCAAACGGATCTGTGAACACAAGATCTTCTGTAATTTTACAAAGATCAGGATTTACAAACTTTCCGTCTAACACCCTTTTCTCTTCTGCTGGTAGGCCAAAATCTGACGTATAGAACAAAACATGTGCTAAAAAACGTCCAATATGCTGAGATAAAAGCGGATAGTCTTCCCCTTCACTCAATCCTTTACGAGTAATTGTAAGAGTTGACAAATCTTCCATTACTGTCACAGCTAACTCTTCATCATGACCATATACTTTCGGAACGTATTCTGGTACATATTTTGCAAAAACTTGTAATGCTTGACTTTCAATTGTGGCTCTACTTAACGAAAGTGGCCAGCTTTCTCCAACGACTTTTGCATATGGAAGAGCCTGTTTTACGATAATACCGCGTTCTCCATCATGGAGCCTAAATACATAATTTAAATTTCCATCTCCTATTTCATGACAAGTTACCTTTGCCTTTTTCTCAAAGTATCCATGCTCTTTTACATATTGAACTGCTGTTTCTTCTGTTAATGAACGATATCCCATTTTCTTATCCCCCTTTTTTAATTCAGAGGTTTTTCATCATAAGAAAAACCTCTTTCCATGAAGAAAGAGGTTTGAAGTTCAGCTTCTCCCCTCTTATCTGTCAGAAAGCTATCCTTTCTGCTGGAATTAGCACCGTGCCTTTTTGGCGCATAAACGCCCCATCTCACAATGGTATTACGGTCGGTTGCTGGGTTTCATCGGGCCAAATCCCTCCACCTGCTCTTGATAAGAGTTGCATGATTTATTTGAATTTTTAACTTTCTGCTACAGACTATAACAAGAATAAAAATCATTTGTCAATATTTTTTATTTATATAATTCTGGACGTCGATCAGTAAAGACAGGAATTCCCTTACGTACTTCCTTAACTTTTTCTAAATTTAGCTTCCCATGTAAAATAGATTCTTCTTCTCCTGCTTCTACTACAATTTCTCCCCATGGATCAACAATAAGAGAATGTCCAGCAAACATATTATCCGGATCCTCTCCTGCTCTATTACATGCAACCACATAACATTGATTTTCTACCGCTCTCGCTTGAAGAAGTAAACGCCAATGGGCTAAGCGAACAAGCGGCCATTCTGCTACAACGAATAATACATTTGCCCCTCTTACAGTATGAACACGCATCCATTCTGGAAAACGAATATCGTAACAAATTGTCCCCCCGCACTGCACATCATCTAACGTGAACTCACCGGTTCCATCACCAGCTATTAAATACTTATGTTCGTCCATTAACTGGAACAAATGTACTTTACTATATTCATTTTGCACTTCACCTTCGCGATTCACAACATACATCGTATTCGTAACACCTTGTTTTGTTTGCTTTGCAACAGAACCCCCAACAATATTCACCGCAAATTGCTTCGCCCATTCTGATAGAAGTTCTTTCGTTTGTATTCCTCCTTCATCTGCAATTTCAGGAAGTCGTTTTAAATCATAACCAGTCGTCCAAAGTTCTGGTAATACAATAACGTCTGGTTTTCTTTGCATTGCTTCTCCTATTTTTTTCTTTGCATTTTCAATATTTGTGTTCACATCACCAAAAGCAATATCCATTTGAATACATGCGACTTTCATTTTATCCGCCCCATTTTCAATTATTTTTTCTTTACAAAAACTTGGAAAGGTTATATCATTTGTCACTAGAATTGTAACAACTTTCAAAAGAGGTGGAAAGTATGAAACATTTTCAACCTTCCGAGATTGTAACATCCTTACCAACACAGTTTTTCGCTTCACTTGTTGCAAAAGTTAACAAAGTGGTTGAAGCAGGTCACGATGTTATCAATCTAGGGCAAGGCAATCCAGATCAACCAACACCGCCGCATATCGTAACAGCTTTACAACGTGCAGCAGAAAAAGCAATTCATCATAAATATCCGCCATTTCGCGGACATGAAAGCTTAAAAACAGCCGTTGCAACGTTCTATGAACGTGAATATGGAGTCAAAGTAAACCCTAAAACAGAAGTTGCTGTTTTATTTGGCGGAAAAGCAGGGCTGGTTGAATTACCGATTTGTTTTACAAATCCTGGCGATCCAATTCTTGTACCCGATCCAGGATATCCTGACTATTTATCAGGTGTCGCTTTAGCAAAAGCAAAATTTGAAACGATGCCGTTATTAGCAGAAAATGATTTCTTACCAGATTACACTAAAATCGATGATACTATTGCCAAACAAGCGAAATTGATGTTTTTAAATTATCCTAACAATCCAACTGGTGCTGTCGCATCAAAAGAGTTCTTTGAGGAAACAATTACATTTGCAAATGAAAATGATATTTTAGTGGTTCATGACTTTGCTTATGGAGCAATTGGTTTTGATGGTAACAAGCCAACTAGCTTCTTACAAGCAAATGGCGCGAAAGATGTTGGCATTGAAATTTATACATTATCAAAAACATTTAATATGGCTGGTTGGCGCATCGCCTTTGCTATCGGTAACGAAAGTGTAATTGAAACAATCAATTTATTGCAAGATCATATGTATGTCAGCATTTTTGGCGCTGTACAAGAGGCTGCTCGTGAGGCACTATTAAGTTCACAATCTTGTGTAACTGAACTAGTTGATCGCTATGAATCTAGAAGAAATGCCCTTATTTCAGCTTGTCAATCAATCGGCTGGAATGTAGTCGCACCAAAAGGCTCTTTTTTCGCTTGGCTTCCCGTTCCCCATGGTTTTTCATCTGAACAGTTTGCCGATGTATTACTAGAACAAGCACATGTAGCAGTTGCACCTGGAGTCGGGTTCGGCAAACATGGCGAAGGCTACGTTCGTATTGGATTATTACATACAGAAGAGCGACTACAAGAAGCTGTTCAACGAATCCAGAAATTAAAAATTTTCAAAAAACCATTGACATTCTAAAAAAACTCTGTCAAAATTCAGATATCGTAAAAATTCAAACATTTCTAAATACTCCTTATCAAGAGCAGGTGGAGGGACGAGCCCGACGAAACCCGGCAACCGATCTACAATTGTAGGCACGGTGCTAATTCTCGCAGCATTACGCTGACAGATAAGGAGCTGGTTGTAAAAAAACCTCTCCTTAGCTGAGAGGTTTTTTTATTTAACTAGGAGGTTATAAAAATGAGTGGAATAACAGCAACCTATTTAATCCATGATGATTCTCATAATTTAAACCAAAAAGCAGAACAAATTGCTCACGGTTTAACAATTGGTTCATGGACTCATTTACCACACTTATTACAAAAACAATTAAAACAACATAAAGGCAATGTCATTCATGTAGAACAATTAGAAGAACAAGAGCATGTAAATACGTATCTCGGAAAAAAAGCGACACGTGGACTCATTAAAATTCATTATCCATCACTAAATTTCAGCCCTGATTTACCAGCTATTTTGACAACAACATTTGGAAAATTATCACTAGATGGCGAAGTTAAACTGATTGATTTAACATTTTCAGATGACTTAAAAGAACATTTCCCTGGCCCTAAATTTGGCATTGAGGGCATTCGAAATCTCTTACAAATTCACGACCGTCCACTTCTGATGAGCATTTTCAAAGGAATGCTTGGACGCAATATAGGATATTTAAAAACACAGCTCCGTGATCAAGCAATTGGTGGTGTAGATATTGTAAAAGATGATGAAATTTTGTTTGAAAATCCATTAACACCGCTCACAAAACGAATTCATTCTGGAAAAGAAGTGTTACAGTCTGTATACGAAACATATGGTCATAAGACTTTATATGCAGTGAATTTAACAGGACGTACATATGATCTTAAAGAAAATGCAAAACGTGCCGCCACAGCTGGTGCAGATTTCTCTTTATTTCCATCACCATACGGCAGTGTTGCATTAGAAAAAAAAGAAGCTCTTCTTATTACAAGTAAACTAACTGAAAAAGATCAATCTTTAAAACGAAGCTTTCCTGTTCCATCAGCTGGTATTCACCCTGGTTTTGTTCCGTTTATCTTTCGTAATTTTGGCAAGGATGTTGTCATTAACGCAGGTGGTGGTATTCATGGTCACCCAGCTGGAGCGCAAGGCGGTGGAAAAGCATTTCGAGCAGCAATTGATGCCACTTTGCAAAGAACACCATTGCATGAAGTAGATAACACTGATTTACATGCTGCACTGCAATTATGGGGGAATCCATCACGTGGGGTGAAACTATGAGTCTTCAAATTTTTTGTGACTTCGATGGTACGATTACGAACAATGATAATATCGTTGCGATTATGGAAAAATTCGCTCCACCAGAAGCCAAAACGATTAAACAAAAAATTCTATCACAAGAACTTTCTATTCAAGAAGGTGTAGGGGAATTGTTTTCTCTTTTACCTACAAGTTTACAAGATGACATCACTACTTTTATAAAAGAAACAGCGGTGATTCGGGCTGGATTCCAAGAGTTTGCACAGTTTGTCCAAACAAATCAGATTTCACTTCATATTATATCAGGAGGAATGGATTTTTTCGTCTATCCTCTTCTCAAAGGACTAATCAGCCCAGACCATATTTATTGCAATACGACTGATTTTTCAGGGGAAACAATTAAAGTAAACTGGCCTCACCCTTGCGATGAACATTGTAAAAACAACTGCGGTCTTTGCAAATCAACGCTAATTCAGCAATTAAGTTCAAACGGTGATTTTAACATTGTAATTGGAGATTCGATTACAGATTTACAAGCAGCAAAACTGGCTGATAAAGTATTCGCTCGTGATTTTCTCATTACAAAATGCCAAGAACATCAAATTTCCTATACAGCATTTGAAACGTTTTATGACATACAGACAGAAGTTCAGCAATTGTTGGAGGTGATAAAATGAGACAACTTTTTCATCAATGGGAAGAATTGAGTAAATTAAAGAAAGAATTAACGGATCGCAACTGGTTTCCTGCTACAAGTGGAAACATTTCAATAAAAGTGAGTAACACTCCAATGACCTTTCTTATTACAGCAAGCGGAAGAGATAAAACGAAAACAACACCTGATGATTTTCTATTAGTTGATCAAACTGGAAAGGCTGTTTTAGAAACCGATTTACGCCCTTCAGCAGAAACATTGCTACACACTCATATTTATAATCATACAGAAGCTGAATGTGTCTTACATGTCCATACAATTGATAACAATGTAATTACAAACGTATACGACAAAGAAATCTCATTTTCTAATCAAGAAATCATTAAAGCTCTTAATATATGGGAAGAAGGAGCCACTATCAAAATTCCAATTATTGAAAATCACGCTCATATTCCAACGTTAGGAGAAGATTTCCGAAAACATATTCATGATGATGCTGGAGCTATATTGATTCGCAACCATGGCATTACCGTTTGGGGAAAAGATAGCTTTGATGCAAAGAAAAGATTAGAAGCATATGAGTTTTTATTCCAATTTCATATAAAACTATTATCAATTCAAGGAGGCGTTTCACATGGCGCAAATTCGTATTCATGAAATAAATACCCATATTGAAAATGAACAGGAAGTAAAGCAATTTTTACATGGAGAAGGCGTTTTATATGAAAAATGGGATATTTCAAAACTTCCTACTCATTTAAAAGAAAACTACTCCTTAACTGATGAAAACAAAAAAGAAATTTTAACAGTATTTTCCAATGAAATCACCGATGTTTCAGAACGTCGAGGTTATAAAGCACATGATGTTATTTCCCTTTCAAATGCAATACCTAACCTCGATGAGTTATTAATTAACTTTAAACAAGAGCATCATCATACTGATGATGCAGTTCGCTTTATCGTCAGTGGGCATGGTATCTTTGCTATCCAAGGCAAGGATGGTCGCTTCTTCGATGTTGAACTTGAGCCTGGTGATCTAATTTCTGTACCTGAAAACGCAAGACATTATTTCACATTACAAGATGATCGCCAAGTTGTAGCTATTCGTATTTTCGTTACAACAGAAGACTGGGTTCCTATTTATTAAGGTAGTTAGTTGAATAAAAGGGATTGGATCCCCTTTTCCTTCCTTTTATTTACTCTACATATATACATCCACCTATGGAACAGGCTTATTTCACAAATATGAAATAAGCCTGCTTTTTTATTTTCTCTCGCCTTGCAATATCTCCTGATGGATGAGGATTCATCATCAAGGGGGAATGGTTCCTCATGATATTTTTCATTTTATCAAGTATGTTTCTCAATAAATTTTGAACATTTTTTGAACTTTTTCTGAAAATTCTGTTTAAATTATGATATAATACAAATAATAGAAAATGAATTGAACAGAAAACCGCAAAAAGAGGAGGAAGAACATGAATTTAATTATAGCACTTATACTTGGGGTTACTTGTGGAGCTATTCCTGCTATTCTCGGGGCAATTATGGAGGAATTAGAAATCGGTATGTTAGGTTTTGTCGCATCTTCTGTAAGCGCTTTACTTTTTGGTTTGTACGGTGCTATACCTATCGCTATTCTCTTTGCATTATATATATTACGTCACGCTCGTACAAAGCAATTTAGTCGCAATCATATGGCCAAAATCATTCCATTTCCAATCGAACGCTCTCGTCGTGCTTCTAGCTTATAATCCCATTACATTGTATCTCACATTTTTATATCCTCACAATACATCTACCTTAATACAACCTGCCTTTATCAAAATTAGCTTCCAATTTTCCTAAAAAATATATTAAACAAAATAAAAAGTCCTCAAACGAGGACTTTTTATTTATTATCTTCCAAAAACTGAAATAGTTCTTGTAAGTGAAGAGCATCTTCTCCGTAGCTAACAGATACATAACATACTCCATCAATTTCAGCATGCATATAAAGGTCAATACCTTCCCGATCATACTTTAAAGCTAAATAAAATTCCATTTCTTCTAACATCTTCTTTGATGTTCGAATCACGTAATGGCCGCTTTCATCACGTCCATATTCAAATGTTGGCTCAAAATCATACTTTTGTTTAAATGCTGCTTGTTGCTTATCATTGATTGGCATACAAGTCGCACGCTGTACAGCATCAATCATCCCGTCAAACTTTTCTAAATTCATCACATTACCCCCTTATATATTTCTTATACAACACCTGTGTGCCACTATCCTCTTCTCCCTCTTCTATTAATTCATCATATAGCTCTTTTGCTAGAGCTAATCCAGGTACAGGTAACTTTAACTTTTCAGCTTCATCTAACGCAATTTTTATATCCTTCATAAAATGTTTCACATAAAATCCTGGTGCAAAGTCCTCTTTTAACATACGTGGAGCTAAATTACTTAATGACCAACTACCAGCTGCTCCAGTTGAAATACTTTGTAGTACTTTCTCTGGATCTAAACCTGCTTTCTTTGCATACGCTACCGCTTCACAAACACCTATCATATTCGATGCAATTGCAATTTGATTACACATCTTTGTATGCTGTCCACTTCCCGCTGGCCCTTGTAACTGAACGTTCTCTCCTAGTTTTTCAAACAAAGGGAGACATACTTCATATACTTCTTGCTCTCCACCAATCATAATAGCAAGTCTGCCTTCTTTTGCTCCAATATCCCCTCCTGATACCGGAGCATCTAGCGTATGTACACTCTTTTTCTTTCCAGCTTCATATATACGTTTTGCTAACGTCGGTGTAGAGGTTGTAAAATCAATTGCAATTGTCCCTTCATTTGCATGTTCCAGAATTCCCTCTGTTCCAAAATAGATTTCTTCTACATCATGCGGATATCCTACCATCGTCATAACAACATCTACATTCTCCACCAATTCTTTTGGTGAATCACACCAATGTGCCCCTTCTTTTAATAAGGAAGTTGCTTTTTCTTTCGTACGGTTATACACATATACTGTATAACCACCTTGTAATAAATGATGTACCATACTTTTCCCCATAACACCTGTACCGATAAAACCAATTGATGAAATTACTTGTTTCATCTACTCATCCCCTTTGTTCTAATAAGTCGCTGACCATCTTCCGAAATTCCTTATTAAAATCATCATTTATGCCATTTTGCACATTTGAAAATAAAACAACAAACGTTCCCTTATCTTTATTAAAGTTATTAAATGTATTCCACCCAGCAACTACACCATGGTTATGAAAATAATCGGGATATATATAGAAACTAAATGCATATTTCTTTTCGGATGATGGTGTAAACATCACTTGTATACTTTTCTCTGAAAGAAGTTTTCCATTTATAATTGCTTCATCTAACTTCTTCATATCCCCAACTGTAGTATACATCTCACCACAGCCATATAGCCAGTTCATTGCTAATTTTGGTGCTGGTACAAGTACATTGTCTTTCTTTTTGTACCCTTGCGTGAAATGTTGCTCTCCTGGCACCATATTTCCCATACCTGATTCATGCATGTCCGCTCGTGCAAATATATTTTCCTTTACATATTCTCCTAAAGGCTTTTTAGATATATTTTCTATAATATAAGCAAGCACCATATAATTATAGTCACTGTATTTCCAACCAGTTCCTGGCGGAAAAGCTACTTGCTGCTTTCCAATCCAAGTAACCAAATTCAAACGTGATGCAGCATTCACTTTTCCCTTTCCCTTCTCTGGTAAACCAGAAGTATGTGTTAGAAGATGGTATAATGTGATATTTTTATCTGCTGGAAATAAAGGTATATATTTATTTACATTGTCCTGAATATTTAACTTTCCCTGCTCTTGCAACTGTAAAATCGATGTTGCCACAACTGTCTTAGTAATGGAACCAATGCGATATTTTGTTTGTGGTGTATTTTCAATTTCACTTTGAACATCTGCATATCCATACCCTTTATTCAGCACAACACGATCTTTATCTGTGACAAGAACCGTTCCATTAAAATCTTTATCTTTTAAATATTGATCTAACTTTTGTGCCACACTAGCATAATCAATTGGCGGTTCCTTTTTTCCTTCTAAATTATCCTGTAACTCAGACTCGACAGAAGGAGTTGCCTTCCAAGTTAATGCTTCTTGCTTCTTGGGTATATAAAAAAAATAATATACACTTCCACATACTATAAAGCAAATCAAGACCATAATAATCAATTTTTTTATCATTCAAAAACCTCCGCAGTTACTTTCTTATAAATGGCCCCTCTTTCTATTATCGGGTAACAGAAAAAAATCGCAACACTTTGTTGCGAAAAAATCACATTTTTTCTTTTCTATATAAACGTACTTGGTTTTTGCCATTTTTTTTCGCTTCATATAAAGCAATATCTGCTCGCTGTATCAATTCTTCTTTTGTCATTCCTTGCTCATATAAAGCAACTCCAAAACTTGCGGTTAATTTTGAAATGCTAGAGAATTGTTTCGTTTCAATAAAAAAACGTAGCGATTCAGCAACTTGGAAAGCCTCTTTTTCCGTTGTATTTATTACTAATATAATAAATTTCTCTCCACCCCACCGCGCGAAAATATGTTGGGATGCTATTTTAGATTTCATCAGTTCGGCTAACTGAATTAATGCTAAATCACCAAAATCATGTCCATATGTGTCGTTCACTTTTTTAAAATCGTCTATATCAAAAAGAATAAGCGCCATCGTTTGATTTACTCGTTTCTCACTTTTCCATTTTTCTTCTAATAATTGTTGAAACTTCAAACGGTTGTATATTTCTGTTAAAGAATCAATTGCAGCAAGCTGTTCTTGCTCTTGATATAATTCATCTAATTCCGTAATATCTGTACACTTAACAATAAACCTAGACAAATCTTCCGGTACAGGTGTAGCACGTAATAAAAAAACAAACGCTTCGCCTTCATGACTATACATTTTTATTTTTCTCGCTTGCGCTAAAGAATCATCAAGCCAAGTTATATCGTGATTTGTTGCGTAATATCCATGTTCTTGAATAAAATGTTCCGCAAATACCATATGATTCTCATGATATGAAAATAAATTTTCATATCCAAAAAAACTCAAAAAGTTCGTATTACAGTCGACGATCTCATCATCTTCTACAATGAATAATAAATCATTTTGAAAATCAAACATCATTTGAAGAAGCTCTTGTTGAATAGTCACTTGTTGCAATAGTGATAATTGATAGAGACTTTTGTTTACCTCTTCCAGCACAACCTGTGGTGTAACAGGAGCTATAACAATATTTCGTACTCCTATTGTAAGCAACTCTACAAATTTTGAAGTCACCGGCTGATCCCAGATAACAATAAAAGAACTCCTCGAATTATATATGTGTTTTATACACTCTACTTGTGCACCATTCGACACATAAATGATCACAATTTGTGGTCGCACTTTTTCAAATAACATTTCCCCTTCTTCAAAACTATTTGCTATAAACATACATTTTGGATGTATATCATCAATCGTATACTGGTGATTACATCCTTCTTCTATATAAAGTACATTTACATGGAGATCCTGTAATACATTTTGAAAAACCGTATTCTCTAATAAAAAATGTAGTATGTTCACCACTGGTCTTCACTCACTTCATATATCCTGTTCTACTGAATTCTTCACTTTCCTTTTCTATAAGGGGCCGTTATCAAAAGAACTCGATTGGTGAGGGCTGAGCATCAGCAGGAACAAAGAACTCTCCCACTGACAGGAGCTTCACTTTACATATTTCTTCTTGATCTGCGAATCATCTTTTTATTGTATGACTACATGAATGACAGCGATTGTACGAATGTCCCCTTTTTCTTCTATTCTCAACAACTTGACAATTAAAATAAAGATATTATATTCTTTTACAGTGATAACTTACAAAATGTAAGTACAAAATTGTTACATATGGTATTTTTTTATAAATCCACATAAAACTTAGGAGGCATATTATGACACAGCAGGATTTCTTTACTGTTCTATATGAACGAACATCTAATCGTGCATTCAATTCTGAAAAAGAAATTTCAAAAGAGGAATTACAAGAAATTTTGAAAGCAGCTGGTCAAGCACCATCAGCTTGGAACTTACAACATTGGAAGTTTCTTGTTTTCCAAGGTAAAGATGTACAAAGCCGTTTACATCCAATCGCTTATAATCAACAACAAATTCTTGATGCTTCTGCAGTAGTCGCTATTTTAGGTGATCTAGAAGCAAATAAAAACATCGATTCTGTATATGGACCTATCGTAGAGCAAGGATTTATGAAAGAAGAAGCTAAAGAACGTTTGGCACAAAATATTGAATCTGCATATAAGCGTGAACAATATCCACGAGATGCAGCTTTCTCTAATGCATCCTTAGCCGCAATGCAACTTATGCTTGCAGCTAAGGCAACTGGCTGGGACACTTGTGCAATCGGTGGATTTAACCCACAAGCACTAATGGAAGAATTTAATGTTTCTTCTCGTTATGTACCTATCATGCTAATTACAATTGGTGAATCTACATTAAAAGGACATCCAGCACCACGTATGAATGTCGAACAAGTAACGGAATGGGCAAAGTAAACAGCCCCACAATAACATAAAAAAACGAAGGGTATCTCTCTTCGTTTTTTTATGTTATTTCTTTGTAATATTCCAACATATATGAACAGTAGTTTATTTCTCTATCCCCTTTAAAATCACAGTATTTTGTCGAATTTTGTTATACAATGAAATATAAAGGATGTATTTTTGTTACAATTATGATACAATAGTAACAAATAGATAACAAGAGAGGGATTTTCATTGAATTCATATGGAAGCTTTATTGCATTTTTAAGCTATGCCGTAACTGTACTGCTTCTATACTTTATTGGAGATGCCACAAATATTACAATGCTACAATTCCCAAAAGAAAAAGCACTCCAGTTAGAAGAAGGATTACATATCTCACAGTCTATCGTACCATTACTGTTGGCTCTTCCCGTATATGCAATCGTTTTATATAAAAGTAAAAAAGTGTAAAGGATACCTCGTTATAAATAAAGGTATCCTTTTCTATGTATCCAGTTATGCGTGGATAGTAAGACTCACCTAAAGATTTTTATTGATTCAAAGATGATCATAACCAGTGGGGGTCTTACTGCCCTCAAATAGCGGGATAAATAAGGAAAAACTACCCGTGAATTTCAGATCCTTGAATAAAGAAAAAAAACAATAATAAAAGTTTCGATCTCCCTCCCCCTGTCATTTATCCTTATCCAAATACCATTAAGTAACAAATACCCATCTAGTTATTTAAAATAAGAAAATATCCCAGTAAAAATTCCACGCTCTGTCCAGTCACTACATATACAACTTACATACATTATAAGTGTGAAGGGGGTGATGAGAATTATGTTTGGATCTTTTGGATGTCGTGACGATTTTAGAGAATGTCATCGTGGTCATTGCTGTGATCGTGATCGTGAAAGAGAAAGAGAAAGAGACAGAGAAAGAGAAAGAGAAAGAGAAAGAGAAAGAGAAAGAGAAAAACACCATGTATGTAATGTCCTTAGACACATTGCAATCGGAACAGAAATTTCTCTTTTAACTATTAGAGGCGACGTTACTTTCAGAAATGTTATTTTTGAAGGGTTTTCTAACGGTGTTGCTCTTTTCTCTGCTATAGCTACTGATAATAAAGATGGTAATAAAAATCAAGCAACAAATGTCAACACATTTACAGGTATTTTACGTGTTTGCCCAAATGATATCATAGCAATCGCTATCTAATTCTAGTTCCTATCCTCAAAGTTACAAAAATCACATCTAAATTTAGTATATAAAAAAACCTGAGACCGATTTCAATCGGCTCAGGTTTTCTTTTATTATTAGATGCTTTTAACTAATTCAACAACTTCTTCAGCAGTTGACATTGTTAATGCTTTTTGTGCTAACTCTTCCATTTGTGCTTTTGACAACTTGCTTAGTTGTGTTCTTGCAGGAAGGATAGATGTTGCACTCATACTGAATTCATCTAATCCTAATCCAAGTAGTAACGGGATTGCAAGTGAATCTCCTGCCATCTCACCACACATACCAGCCCATTTTCCTTCTTTATGAGCAGCATCGATAACCATTTTTACAAGGCGTAAAATAGATGGATTATACGGTTGGTATAAGTAAGATACACGTTCATTCATACGGTCTGCAGCCATTGTGTATTGGATTAGGTCGTTTGTTCCGATAGAGAAGAAATCAACTTCTTTTGCAAACTGATCTGCTAATACTGCAGAAGCGGGGATTTCTACCATCATACCTACTTCAATAGCATCAGAAACAGTTGTACCAGCTTGAACAAGTCTTTCTTTCTCTTCTAATAAAATTGCTTTTGCTTGACGGAATTCATCAAGAGTTGCAATCATTGGGAACATAATTTTTAAATTACCATATACGCTTGCACGAAGTAATGCACGAAGTTGTGTACGGAACACATCTTGTTCTTCAAGGCATAAGCGAATCGCACGGTAACCTAAGAATGGGTTCATTTCTTTTGGTAAATGTAAGTATGGAAGCTCTTTATCTCCACCGATGTCAAGTGTACGAACAACAACTGGTTGATCTGCTTTTACACCTTCAAGAACTGCTTTATATGCTTCGAACTGCTCTTCTTCTGTTGGAAGATTGTCACGACCCATATATAAGAATTCTGTACGGTATAAGCCAACGCCTTCTCCACCATTGTCGATGATACCTTGTACATCATTTGGTGTTCCGATGTTTGCAACAAGCTCAACATGATGCCCATCACTTGTTACAGTTGCTTGATCTTTTAATTTCGCCCATTCAACTTTTTGTTCTTCGAATTTTGCTTTCTTTTCTTTGAAAGTACGAAGCGTTTCTTCAGATGGGTTTACAATTACTTCTCCATCTAGACCGTCGATAATTACGATATCGCCGTTTTGGATTTTCTCCATAACAACTTTCGTACCAACAACAGCTGGAATTTCCATAGAACGAGCCATAATTGCAGAGTGAGATGTACGTCCACCAATATCAGTCGTGAAACCTTTTGCATAGTTACGGTTTAATTGTGCTGTATCAGATGGTGTTAAATCTTCAGCAATAATAATTACTTCTTCAGAAATCGTACTTGGATTTGAGAAGTTAATTCCTAGTAAATGTGCAAGAACGCGTTTTGTTACGTCGCGAATATCCGCTGCACGCTCTTTCATATATTCATTATCCATGTTTTCAAACATAGTAATGAACATTGTTGCAACTTCGTCCATTGCAAATTCAGCATTTACTTTTTCATTATTTACTTTATCTTTTACTGGATTTACTAGTTCTGGATCATTCAATACTAGTAAATGTGCTTCAAAGATAGCAGCTTTATCAGCACCAAGCTCAGCAAAAGCATGGTCTTTAATTGCTTCTAGTTCAGATTTTGCTTTCTCAAGCGCAGCGTCTAAGCGTACAATTTCTGTAGCTTCGTTCGTAATCGTTTTCTTTTCAATGTTAAATTCAGGATTCTCAAGTCTGAAAGCCTTCGCAATAGCAATCCCACTTGATGCAGCGATCCCTTGAATGTTAAGAGTCATTATTCTCCTAATCCTTCGTTTTTCATAGTTTCTTCGATAGCTGCTAGTGCTTGAGCTGCATCATCACCATTTGCAGTGATTTTAATTTCTGCGCCTTGTTGAATACCTAAAGACATAACACCCATGATTGATTTTAAGTTAACGTTTTTACCGTTATACTCTAAGTTAATATCAGCACCGAATTTGCTTGCAGTGTTTACAAGTAGAGTTGCTGGACGAGCATGAATCCCTGAGTCGCTAGTTACTTTAAAGATTTTTTCCATAATAATCTATCTCCTTTAAATACAGTATTTTTTCGGTTGTATAGACGTTAGTACTACATCATCTATTGTATATAATAGGCGATGTTCGGTCAACCACATCGCCCATTATAATTATAGACATTTTGCGTCAATTTCTTACTGAATGTCAATAATATCGGCTTCGCCTTTCTTGACATTGCCTTCTTTTTTCAATTCAACTTGTTGTCCTTGCCCTAAATTCGTAAAAATAATTGGTGTAATAATAGATGGTGCATTTTCTTTTACAAATGCGATATCTACTTTCAATAATGGTTGTCCTTGTTTCACTTTATCACCTTGCGTGACAAGTGCTTCAAAACCTTCACCATTTAATTTTACAGTATCAATACCGAAGTGAATTAAAATTTCTTTTCCACCTTCAGATTGAATACCAATTGCATGTTTTGTTGGGAAGACATTGACAATCTCACCGTCAACTGGAGAAACGACTGTTCCTTCTGCTGGCTCAATTGCGAATCCATCCCCCATCATTTTCCCTGAAAATACTTGATCAGGAACTTCTGTAATCGGTAGAATTTTACCTTCAATCGGAGATACAATTGTTTCATTTGTATCCGCTTTTTGTACAGTTTCTTCTACTTTTACAGGTTTTTCTTTTTCAACATGAGGTGTACGACCCGACATAATATCATGAATTTGTGATTTTAATGTGTCAGATTTTGGTCCAAAAATAGCTTGAATGTTATTTCCTACTTCAAGCACTCCCGCTGCCCCAAGTTCTTTCAAACGATCTTTGTTTACATTTTTTTGTTCGTTAACTTGAACACGTAAACGTGTAATACAAGCATCTAAAGAAGCAATATTCTCTTTACCACCTAGTGCTACTAATACTTCACGTGGAAGTTCACCTGCTTCTGTTTTCCCTGCGCCATCAGTATCTGTTGTTACTTCACGACCAGGTGTTTTTAGATCCCATTTGCGGATTGCAAAGCGGAATCCGAAGTAGTAAATTACTGCAAGTGCAAGACCAACAACAATTACCCACCACCATGCTGTACGGCCTGGTAAGACACCAAATAGCATAAAGTCAATTAAACCACCAGAGAATGTCATCCCAATTTTAACACCTAAAATGTGCATTGTCATAAACGATAAACCAGCAAATATAGCATGTATTCCGAACAGTACTGGTGCTACGAATAAGAATGAAAATTCAAGTGGTTCTGTAATACCTGTTAGGAAAGATGTTAACGCAGCAGATCCTAAAATACCAGCTGCTAATTTTTTATTTTCTGGACGTGCTTCATGATACATTGCTAAAGCTGCTGCTGGAAGACCGAACATCATGAACGGATATTTACCTGTTGTAAATGTACCAGCTGTTAACTCAACACCATCTTTTAATTGTGCCATAAAGATCTTTTGGTCACCGTGGATAATGTCACCCGCCGCACTTGTATATTGACCAAACTCAAACCAGAATGGTGCATAGAAAATATGATGTAATCCAAATGGAATTAAAGAACGCTCAATTAAACCAAACACAAATGCCGCTAACGTTTTATTCGCATCGATCATTTGATGTGAGAATGCATTCAAACCACCTTGAATTGTCGGCCAAATAAAGCACATTACAATCCCTAAAAGTAAAGAGAATGTTGCTGTTGCGATCGGTACGAAACGCTTACCTGCAAAGAATCCTAAGTATGATGGTAATTCAATATTGAAGTATTTATTATAGCAATATGCTGCTAATATCCCGACAAGAATACCCCCAAACACTCCCGTTTGAAGTGTCGGAATACCTAATACATTTGCATACGCTTGATCTGTAAAACCAGTTTTAACTGGAACTTTGTCACTTACAATTGTAACAAATTTTTCTACTCCTAAGAATACGCTCATCGTTTTGTTCATAATTAAGTATCCAACGAAGGCTGCTAACCCAGCTACTCCGTCTCCACCTGCTAATCCGATGGCAACCCCTACTGCGAATAATAATGCAAGGTTTGCGAAAATAATATCACCAGATTGTTCCATAATTTTTGCAACTAGAACAAACCAATCTGCCTTTAAAGCAGGAACTAGATTTGTTAACTGTGGATTTTGAAATGCATTACCAAATCCAAGTAAAATACCTGCAGCCGGTAAAATTGCTACTGGAAGCATAAGCGCTTTTCCGACTTTTTGAAGAACACCAAAGATATTCTTAAACATGAAAACCCTTCCTCTCTTATCTATATTGTGCTTTTCGACAAACGCCGAAAAGGCATGAGGAAAAAAAGATAGAACGATAGCTATACAAAGGGTAGTATGTCCCTTTCTCTAGCTTACATTCCTGACTTTTCTCCACTCATGCCTGATCGAATCAGTAACACGTGTCAAAAATAGGTTTACGTATAAGTTCACTACTTTAAAGCAAACGTTTTCGTTGTTTGCCTTAACTTGTTTGTCGAATTTTGTATAACTTTGCATGACTTATTATACAAAACAATTGTAAGCGATTCAATCATTTTTTTTAACGTTTTCATTTTAGACAAAAATATATGTCTTTTACACATGTTCTGCTTTTACTAATCTTTGCAAATGCATCGTTAAATAAATACTCTCCGCTTCATATACAGGGAGCTGTAATTCTTTCTGCATCACCTTCACAAGCTTCCAAGCTAGATTATAACAAACTGGATACTCTGCTTTTAATAACTCAGCAAACCCTTGTGCTTCTTCTACCTTCTCTCCCTTTTTCACTCGTTCAATTGCATATTGTAAATGACGAATAAGGCGTAAATAATGAATACTTTCTGGATCTAATGCAAGGTGTAGATTTGTTTCAATTAATGAAACAAGCTTTGCAATAAGACGGGAGTTTTGATTAACAGCAGATACATCAGAATTTGTGAGTGAACTATAAATATGAAGTGCAATAAAGCCAATTTCCCCTTCTGGCAATGTAATTTGCAAACGGGAATTTAAAAGTTGTACAACTCCTTCAGCAATTTTGTACTCTTCTGGATACAGCATTTTTGTTTCAACTAAAAAAGGATTATCTATTGTAAAGCCCTGTTTCAGTCTTTTAATTGCAAAAGAAATATGATCGGTTAAGGCAATATGAATATGCTCGTTTAATGGTGACTGCGCCTTTTCTTGAATATACATCATAATATCGTTCATCAGTTCAATTAACTTCTCGCTCACATGTGGCACTAAAAGCTTATATTGTTCACGGTCACGTTCATTTTTTAAAACAAACATTTTTTCAATTTGCTCCGCCTTTAATACATCTTTCGTTTTCTTTCCAAATCCAATTCCCTTGCCAATCACTACTACTTCCTCGTGTTCCTGATGACTCGCAATGATTACATTATTATTTAAAACTTTTTTAATTTCTAGATAACTATTCATATAACACCACCCTCGTACTTAAATAGCCTACTTTTATGTTACAGAACATCCTTCTTTTTCGTCAATGCAAAACATCTACCATTTTAGAAAAATTCATTTTTTAGACATGATTGCACGAGATGCGTATAATGTAAGAGCAAATGTACATAGAAAGGAGATTGCAACATGATTAAAATGTTTGTAAGCGATATTGACGGCACAATGATGCAACATGGCGGCATGATTGATGAGCAAGATGTTACAGCTCTTCGCAATCTTGCAGAACAAAATGTGATTCTTTGTTTCGCCTCCGGTAGGCTTGATAATGAAATCGCTGGTTTAATGAAAGAGGTTGGTACCAACTTCCATCGCATTAGCATAAATGGTGTATTCGTATATACTCATGAGAATAAACAATTATTGTCTGCAACATTTGATTCGAGCATTTTGCCAGATTTGTTAGCGATGACGAAAGAAGAACCGTATTTTCGTTATGTAAGTGATGAATATAATTATTACATTGAGGAAAAAACACCATTTATTCATGAACTTGAGAAACAAGTTACAATGACTTCTGTTGAAGAACCAAACTTATTACAAAAAATTGATGATACAATTTTTCCTAATAAAATTTCTGTTGGAGGCACAAAAGAAGACTTACAAGTACTTCAGAAAAAAATCAATGAGAAATTTAGCGGCAAAGTCAGTACCTTTATCTCCGCTGAACAATGCTTAGATGTCATGCCACCAAATATTAGCAAAGGATCAGCAATCTCTATTTTATTACAAGAGTTCCAAATAGAACCTGAAGAAATTGCTTGTATCGGTGATTCTTACAATGATATTCCTATGTTCAATTTAACATCTCATAGCTTTGCCATGTCACAAGCTGACGATGCAGTGAAAGAACATGCACATTATGTCGTAGACTCTGTAAAAGACGCTGTAGAACACGTGGTAACTTACAACTCAAAACAAAACAAAAATACGACTCATTCCCTGTAAGGATGAGTCGTATTTTTGTTTCTCTACATACCCAATGAATTGAAAGTTTAATGTATTTCACAAAATAAAATACACTACTTGTTTCGTGAAATACTCGTAATGAACTTATAACGATCACCACGATAAATACATTTCACATATTCTAACGGTAATTCACCTTCTGCATATGACCATTGTCTCATTACAAGCACAGGTGCTTTTTTAGGTATATACAGATGTTCCGCTTCATCATCCGTTGCAATTGAAGCTTCAATTGCTTGGGTAGCACGAACAAGTTTAAAGCCTAACTTTTTCTCTAAATGTTCGTATAAAGATTGTTGCAAAATTTCTTCGTTAATATCTTTTACAAGAGTTGGCGACAAATATGTTGTCTCAAAAGCAATCGGTTCGTCATCGGCTAAGCGGATACGCCTCACTTCATACACCGATTCCCCCTCTTGAATTCTAAGCCGGTCTGCTATTTTAGCAGTAGCTGAAACTAGGCGGAAGCTTAATAACTGACTGCTCGGTTTCATACCACGGGAAAGCATATCCTCTGTAAATCCCGTCATCCCTTGCAGTTTTTGCTCCACTTTTGGAAGCTGAACAAACGTTCCAATTCCACGCTTTCGATATAAATACCCTTGTTCCACTAAATTATTAATTGCCTGTCTGATCGTCATGCGACTTACTTCGAACTTATCACAAAGTTCATTCTCAGATGGAATTTTATCTCCCGGCGTCCATTCACCGTCCTCAATTAGCTGTTTCACCCACTCTTGAATCTGATAATAGATCGGAAATGGTGAATACTTGTCGATGTTCATCAGCAATCGCCTCACTGCATAAAGATAGAGCTTCTGGATCTGCGATTACGGTTACATTCGGATGACGTTGCAGCACTGTAGCAGGACACGCTTCGCTATACTCACCTTGCAATAATTCTCTGATTGCTTCTGCTTTTTTCGGTCCCATAGCAACAAGTAGAATTTGTTTCGCTTTCATGATGCTTCCAATCCCCATTGTAATTGCATGAGTTGGTACATCTTCTTCTTTTTCAAAGAAACGAAGGTTTGCTTGGCGTGTAGACTCTGTTAATTCAACAATGTTAGTTGGAGAATCAAAAGATGTTCCTGGTTCGTTAAATCCGATGTGACCGTTTTCACCGATTCCAAGAATCTGTAGATCAACTGGGTTAGCTGCTAGAATGCCTTCATAACGCTTGCACTCTTCTTCTAAATCACTTGCCATCCCGTTTGGTACATAAGTTTCTTTAAAGGGAAGATGATTAAACAACTGTTCTTGCATAAAATAATGATAGCTGTTTTTATCTTCGTGTGGTAAATTTACGTACTCATCTAAGTTTACAGTGGTTACACGGCTTGTATCAAGTTTATTTTTTCGCATTTCTGCATAAATACCAAGTGGAGAGCTTCCTGTAGCCATTCCTAACGTTGGATTTTCCTTTGATTTTACAACTTCTTCAATTAATTTACAACCTGCTTCTGCTAATTCTTCTGGCGTTTTTACAACAAGAATATTCATCTATTTACTTCCCTTCCTTCATATGAATTCCTAATCGAACCGTATCATATACATGTAGATCTTCCGTCATGACAACAAAGTCCGCATCTTTTCCTACTGTTAATGCCCCTTTATTCGTTAATCCAAACTCTTCTGCTTGGTTAACTGATGTCATAAGTACAGCGTCCTCAATCGAGCATCCTGTAAATTCAATTACATTTCGGAATGCTTGGTCCATTTTCAAGATACTACCCGCTAACGTTCCGTCTTCTAAACGAGCGCTGCCATCTTTCACATGTACAGGCTGTCCACCAAGCTCATACAATCCATCTTCTAAACCTTTTGCACGCATCGCATCAGTAATGACACTTACTTTTTTAGGACCTTTTAATTTATATGCTAATTTCACCATATCTGGGTGAATGTGAATACCATCTGTAATCACTTCAACCATTACATTTGGGTTCAATAACACGTGACCGACAACACCTGGTTCACGGTGATGTAAACCGCGCATTTGATTGTATAAGTGTGTAGCATGTGTAATGTTTCTACTTTTCAATTGTGCATCAACTGCATCTGTATGGCCCATTGTACCAACAACACTCGTTTCAGCAAGATACTTTTCAAATTCTACTGCGCCTTCTTCTTCTGGTGCATACGTTACTAATTTAATTAGATTGCCACTTGCTTCTTGCCATTGTTTAAATTGTTCAATATTCGCCGGAACGATATGTTCAAGAGGTTGCGCCCCTGCACGTTTTTTTGAAACATATGGTCCTTCTAAATGAATATATTCAAAATGCGCTCCTTTTTCTTTCGCTTCTTTTGCAGCACTTAAAGCCGCTTCAATTGCTTCTGGAGCTTGCGTCATTGTTGTTGGGAAATAAGTTGTAACCCCTTCTTTTAACATTTCTTTACCAAGAGTTACTAACCCATCGCTATTCGCATCCATCGCATCAATATCGTATCCACCATGAATATGAACATCGATCATACCTGGAATCACAATTTTTCCTTCTGCGTCAAAAACCGTTTCATTTTCTTGTGATACATATTGAGCCATCAAACCAATTTCTTCAATTTTTTCTGCGTAACGAATAAATCCACTTCCCATTACTTCGTGACCTGTATAAATTTTGGCATTGATGACAACTTGCGTTTTCATTTTCATCGATCCTTTCCCATGGAATACCTACTTGTTATTATTACCTATTTGTCTAAACCCATCTTAATATATACATGAGTAGTTGTCTATACATTCAAATGAAATTTCCTCTTCTCTTAGTAAAAAAGGAAATTTATCTTCTTTAATTATAATATATATTATTCTTTTTTTCCAAAAGGAGACAATGCATCTTTTATGAAAACGAATACCAATTCCTTGTTTCCATTTTCCTACTTAGCATTCTATTATACAGTTTTAACTACTTCTTTACTTTAACAATGGAAGCGGCGTATTTGACCATATTGCAATATGGTCTCCATCCGTTTCAATTTCTACCGTTCGTTTATCCGTTGTATATGTCATGACACCATATCTCTTTAACCTGTTTACTACACTTTGATGTGGATGCCCATATGGATTTTTTTTATCATAAGAAAGAATAGCAAATTGAGGGTTTGCCTCCTCTAAAAATTGTTCACTAGTTGACGTATATGAACCGTGGTGACCTACCTTTAAAACATCAGCATGTACATCATATTGCTTTATTATTTTCTTTTCAGTTTGTATATCCGCATCTCCCATTAGCAAAAAATCAGCTTTACCATATCGAACTTTTAAAACAATTGATGATTCATTATTTTCATCCTTTGACTTCCCATTATTTAATACTTGAATTGAAACTTGGGGATCTAACGGTATATGCTGTCCTTGTTTTACACGAACAAATGGAATTCCCCTCTTTTTAATATCGTTCCTATACGTATGATATGTAAAAGAACTATAGGTTTTGCCGCTATCTAATACAAGTGAAACTGGCATTTGTTCTATAATCGGTATAAGCCCTCCTATATGATCCATATCTGGATGCGTCCCTACCACAACATCTAAATGGTTAATTCCTTTTTCAATTAATTTCTGAATAATTACCTCTCCAGCCTCATAAGGTCCTCCATCGATTAACATTGTTTGACCATTAGGTAAAATAATAAGTGTGGCATCACCTTGTCCTACCTTAAAAAAACTCACTTTCATTCTTCCTAAATGTGGACGTTGCTTGGAAAAAGAGGACACAGTATGAACAGACGTCATATATCTTTTGACAGATGTGCTGTTTAATGAAAAACATATTAAAACAGAAACTAGCAATAGAATAATCCGTACAATTTTCATAATTCGTCTCCTTTTTTCATTTAGTATGGCACGAGTCGTATTTCATATACAAAAAAGCTTAGCAATGCGCTAAGCTACGATTTTGACAATTCCTGCAAGGATCCAAAGAATAAGTCAGCTTCATTCATTTGTTCATTTTCTTCAGAAAGGGTTGGTAAATCATCTAATGTTTGAAGTCCAAAGGTATCTAAGAACTCTTTCGTAGTACCATATAAAATAGGGCGCCCTGGTCCTTCTGCCCGGCCCGTTTCTTTTATAAGTAAGTGCGATACCAATGTTTGCAGTGCTCGATCTGTTTTCACACCACGAATTTCTTCCATTTCCGTTCTTGTAATTGGCTGGCGATAAGCAACAATCGCCAATGTTTCAAGAGCAGCCTGGGAAAGAGACGCTGCTGTTGGTGTATCCATTAATTTTTGATAATAAGGCGCATGTTCTTTTTTTGTGGCAAAGCGATACACTTTTGCAAATTGTACAATTTGCAACCCTCGCTGTACACCTTCACATTCCCTTTGCATTTCCTCGATAATCTGAATTACATCTTTCACTTCAATTTCAAGTACTTTTGCAATTTGTTCCGGATAGACTCCTTCATCACCCGCAACAAATAAAAGCCCCTCAACAATTGCCATCTGTTCTTTTCTATCCAACATACAATCTCCTTTCTCATATCTTTCCATACAAAAATATCCACAATAAAAACCGAATCACAGTATATTGCGACCGGTCCAACATTCCTTTTATCGTTCCAAACAAAATTATGCGAAACCATGATCAGCGGGGATTATTTCCACTGATCATTCGTTTTGACTAATCAAATACTTACTGCTAGTTTTCCTCACAATTTTGAAATGGGAGTTTTACTAAACTTTAGAGCGAGTCAAAAAGATTTCATCAAAATTGTGTTCTTGCTCAATAATAATTTGTTGGTTTTTCATAAGTTCGAGTATGGCTAAAAACGTTACAACCATTACTTCGCGCTCTTCATCAACGAATAAATCATAAAAACTTTGGCGTCCTTCCGCTGTTTCTAATTGCTGTAAAATATCACTCATACGTTGTTCAATCGGTATTTCTTGACGAGCAATTCGCGTTGTTACTGGACGTTTTGATTTTTTACGACGCATAAGTTTTTGAAATGCTGCTAACATATCATACAGTGTTATATCGAGAGGTAAACTTGTCTCCTCTTCTTGCTGAAATGATGTAAAATCGATTGGTGAACGTGTATAAAGTTGTGCTCTTTCTTGTTCTCTCTCTTTTAATTCAGCAGCAACTTGCTTATATTTTTTATATTCAATTAACCGCTCCATCAACTCTTGACGGGGATCATCTATAAAGTCTTCACCATTATCAGGTACATCTTCCTCTTGTTTCGGTAACAGCATTTTACTTTTAATTTGCAATAGCGTTGCAGCCATCACCAAATACTCACTTGCAACATCCAGTTGCAAGTCTTTCATCGTATGAATATAAGATAAATACTGCTCTGTAATTTCCGCTACAGGAATATTATATATATCAATTTCATAGCGATGAATTAAATGTAACAATAGATCTAAAGGCCCTTCAAAAGCCTCTACTTTAAAATTATATTGCACAAAGCATCCCACCACATTTTTTCTATAACAACATAAGTATAGAGCATACTTATGTTCTATCCAACCTTTTTCAGAAATTTAGTTGAAAATAGACACCTGCCCATGCAACAATGCCCACCTCTTCATATGATAAAAGTGTAGTAAGTTCAATGTAGGAGGTAAAAAAACTATGGGCCATATTGATTGTGGTTTTAACGGCGGTTTCGCTTTACTTGTTGTGCTCTTTATCTTATTAATCATTGTAGGCGCGGCTTGCTTCTGCTAATGCAGAATATAATAAACGGCTAGAGATTCTCTAGTCGTTTATTATTTATCCCGCTATTCGCGTGCAGTAAGATCTCACCTTAAAATTCAGCAAAAGTAAAGAAGTGAGGTATGGGGCGGGTTGCCCGTAAAAGCCCGATTGGCGAGGGCTGATAATCAGTGTAGATAAAGAAAACTCCATTGATCACATCATAGTTTCACTTTATGATAAACTGTACGTAAGACCGTTTAGACAGGAGCGAAAAGGATGTATCCTACAGCATACATACAATTTTTAATTCATTTTCATGGAGATTATGATTACTTTGAATGTCACGAAGTACTAGAAGAATATTGGAAATTGAAACCACGAGGAGAGCGAGAAAACTACTGGGTTGGTTTTATTCAAATAGCAGTTGCTTTATACCATCACAGACGCTCAAATTGGAATGGTTCAATGCGAATGATGAAAAGCGCCATTGCTATTTTAAAAAAGGAAAGTATACAAGTACACAGATTAGGTCTTGATTACCCAAAACTTTTAACTATATTACAAAAACAATTACAGTCCATTCAATCAAAAGAACCTTTTGCACCTATATTTTTTCCTTTTTCAGATTCCTCTTTAGAAAACACATGCTTACAATTATGTACAGAAAAAATGATTCCTTGGAAAGATGCTCATTCACTACCTACTGAATACATTATCCATAAACACAAATTGCGTGACAGAAATGATGTAATTGCCGAACGAAACGAGCAACTAAAAAAAAGAAAGCAGAGATGACACAAATTCCATCTCTGCTTTTATGAATGTATATTTTGTTCAATTCCCTTACACTTTTCAAAAAAACTAGCTGTTTGTTCGTTTCCACAAATTGTAATACCTTGAAACTTATTTTTTAATTCTTGTACCATCTTTGTACCAATCCCCATGTGACGATGAGATGGATTCACACTAAGATGTTGAATCTGTAATACATTTTCTTCGTTGATAACTCCAACTATCCCAACAAAATCATCATTTTGTTTCCACAAATATAGTTGCCAACTATCATTTTTATCATATTCTTTCATTGTCAATTGTAAAATTTTAACATCTTTTTCAGTCGGCATAAACGAAAGAAGCCCCATTGCAATCTTTTCATAACTTTTTTTAAAACGAATTAACATAAACCTTATCCCTTCTTACAAAAGTTACAAACCATGTATCCCCTCTACCACTATTGCTATATCATCTCCATTTTACAATATTTTCACTATAGTGAGAAGGGCTGCCAAAACAACTTGATAATCATACAAAGAGAATGTAGGAAAGTCAAATGTATAGTAATAAAAGAAATTCTCTCATTGAGAATTTACTTTTCTCAAGCTAATGAATAAACTCCATCTAACTTTTTAGCTTCTCGCATAACGCATTGAACTACAAAACTTATAAACCACGAATAACGAAATAAAACTTTACTGTATCCTATGTATTTTTACAAAAATAGTTCTATCGCTAACAATTTAGTTAGCTATAATAACTTTATCATTTACTCTCTCTTATCATTTACTGCATATTGCCCACAAATTCCTGTTTATAGATTACAACTTTTCTTAATTTAAATTTTTTCTCCGATTGCCACTACAAATATGGAACAAAGCAAAATTTTATACTTACATGTTTTCAATCTTCTCTTAATATCATATAAAGCTTTTGAATGATGATTATTTAACAGTAAAAAAATAAAAAGAGAGCACTTTGCTCTCTTCAATTTATTCTTCCCAAACTTTAACTTCTTTCATTACATCGCCTTGACGCATGTTTAATACTGTTTCAATACCGCTTGTCGCTTTACCAAATACAGTATGTACACCATCTAAATGTGGTTGTGGCTCATGAACGATGAAGAATTGGCTACCACCTGTATTACGGCCAGCATGTGCCATAGAAAGTGATCCAACTACATGTCTATGCGGATTCCCTTCAGTTTCACATGGAATAGAGTAACCAGGACCGCCTGCACCTGTTCCTGTTGGGTCTCCACCTTGGCTTACGAAACCAGGAATAACGCGGTGGAATGTAACACCATTATAGAATCCTTGATCTGCTAATTTTTTGAAATTTTCAACTGTTTTCGGTGCTTCTTCTGGGAAAAATTCTAATTCAATTTTTTCACCATTCTCCATTAATATGTATCCTAAAGTTTTCATACGTATATGTCTCCTTTCAACTATCTCAGCACTATATTACCATATTCGTGCTCAGAAACAAAAAGAATCCGACAATCTGTATACTTCTTTTTTAAAATCAGCAAGAAGACGGATGACAAATTTTAAAAATATACTATAATTACTGTGTTGCCCGCAAATTTCAGAAAGAGAAAGGGAGCGATTTTTCGTGAAAACGAAACTATTAGCTTTGCTACTAGCTGTTACAGTGTTTATGATCCCAACAGCTTCATTTGCAGACGTGATTGAGGGAGAATCAATCGTTACATTAGGAGAAAATTTATCTGAACAACAAAAACAAGATCTTTTAAAAGAAATGAAAGCGCCAAAAGATGCGCAAATTATTACTGTATCTAATGCGGAAGAACATAAATTTTTAGAGGGTATTGTTCCAAAAGCACAAATTGGTACGAGAGCTATTTCCTCTTCTATAATTACGTATACAAAACCAGGATCAGGTCTTATTGTGCGAGCGAAAAACATTAATTGGGTAACAGATGCAATGTATACAAACGCACTCATCACAGCAGGTGTTAAAGATGCAGAGATCCAAATCACAGCACCATTTAAAGTATCAGGAACAGCTGCTTTAACAGGATTAATGAAGGCTTACGAAACAACATCGAAAAAAGAAATTCCTGAAGAAGTAAAAAAAGTAGCCAACGAAGAAATGGTACAAACAGCGAAACTTGGTGACAAAATTGGTGACGAAAAAGCTGTTCAACTTGTTGCGAAAGTAAAAGAAGAAATTGCTAAAGAACAGCCAAAAACAACAGAAGATTTACGTGCGCTAATTAAAAAAATTGCTGATCAACTTGGTATTACACTAACAGATGAGCAATTAGATAGCTTAGTTTCATTATTTGATAAAATGAAAAATTTAAATATTGACTGGAACCAAGTTGGTAGCCAATTAAATAAAGCGAAAGAACATGTTTCAGCATTTTTAGGATCTGAAGAAGGACAAGGCTTCCTAGATAAAGTAAAAGATTTCTTCTCTAGTATCATTGATTTTATTAAATCATTATTTAAGTAATAAAAAGCTCGTCATTGACGAGCTTTTTATTATATAAATCCAAATTAAAAAACCGACATAAAATCTTTCTTTTTAGGTGGAAGAGAGCATCTGGCCGTGCATAGAAGCGGTCAGATCCTCTTCCTGCCCCATACCAAGTGAAAACAAAGAGAGAAAACGAGTGCAGGTCACCTTTTGTTTTTCATAGCAACTTATATGTGAAAAATCAAAATGGATTTATCTATTATATAAGCAACGGTAATTTCATAATCGCTTTCTCTACAGAACGAACAACATGACATGCCTTTTCCTTCACATATGGATGTGCATGATGAAGAGTAAAAGAATGCGGTGTTACTTCAAACATAGAAATGTCATTAAAAGAATCACCAATACATGCTACTTCATGCGCTTCAATTTTCAAATGCTCCATCAAACGTTTTAAAGCACTTCCTTTACTAACCCCCATTGGCATAATATCTACATATCCTTTTCCAGAAATAAAAATTTCAGCGTGCTCATGAAAAGTGTCTCTTAGCTCTTGATCCAATGTCACAATCTTTTCTGCTTCTCCATACACAAACAACTTTGCAGGATGGATTGTTTTACCAAATTCCTCCTCTAATGTTTCTATTTCAGCAATATGCACACCCATATATTCTTCAAAAACATAATGATGTTCATTTTTCTTTTTCGTATATCTCTGCTCTTTTGCACACACAATATCAGCTAGCCTTTTTTCATGTATATATCGATATATTTCCTGGGCAACTCCATCATTGAATTTCGATTCATGGAATATTTGTCCGTTTGGTAATAGCATCGTAGCACCATTTAATCCTGTCGTGTAATATGGAAATGAGAATTGCCTAACTGCATCATGAATTCGATGCGTAAAACGACCAGAAGCAAAGCAAATATTTGTCCCTTTTTCCGCTAACCAACAAAGTGCTTTTTCATCTTCCTTATGAATATTGCTTACATTATAAAAAAGTGTATCATCTAAATCACTTACAAATAATTTAATCATGCCCTCTTCCCCTTTCATACACAATGTCTACTCTAAGTGTACGAAAAAAATGTTGTGATTTTGTTAAAATACGATAAATTTCTAATAAAAAATAAGCAGGAAGATTGATTCCTGCTTATTTTTGTCTACGTATATTTTGTGGATGTACAATGCTTGGGCGTACTTTTAAACTAGACATGGCTGGGCGTAATAATATTGTTTTTAATGCCCCCCAGTCAAATGGCAAAAACGGCCATAAATATGGTGTTTGTAAACTTTTGATAGACGTTAAAAATAAAATTAACATCGTCATGCCAATTATAAATCCTATCTCATGGAACAAACCAGTTAAAATAATGACAAATAATTTTCCAAGTTTGTTTCCAAGTCCTAATTCATAACTTGGTGTTGCATATATTCCAATCATTGAAACCGCTGTATATAAAATAACTTCTGGAACAAATAACCCAACGTCAATTGCAATTTGCCCAATTAAAATCGCTGAAATTAAGCCGGTAGCTGATGATAAAGGAGTTGGTGTATGAATCGATGCCATTCGCAAAAACTCAAGTCCAATATCGGCCATAATTATTTGTAATATAATAGGGAGATGGGTCATTTTATTTGGTCCAATGAAAGCAAGCTTCTCTGGTAACAACGTTGGATCGAACACAAAAACGAGCCAAAACGGCAATAAAAACACAGAAAATATAATACCTACAAAACGAACCCATCGTAAAAATGTACCAACTGCCGGGTTTTGTCTAAACTCTTCTGCGTGCTGCACATGATGAAAATAAGTTGTTGGTGTAATCATTACACTTGGAGATGTATCAACAATAACTAATACATGCCCTTCTAATAAATGATTTGCCGCTACATCTGGTCTTTCTGTATAACGAATAAGCGGGAAAGGATTATAACCCTGCTTCACTAAAAATTCTTCAATCGTTTTGTCAGCCATTGTAATTCCATCTACTTCAATACTTTCTAGTTCTTGCTTAATGATTTTTACCAAATCTGGATTCGCAACGTCCTGAACATAGGTAATACAAATATCCGTTTGTGACCGATCCCCAACCCGGATAATTTCGTTTCGAAGGCGCGGATCGCGAATACGCCTTCTTATTAGCCCTGTATTTACAATGATATTTTCTACAAAACCATCTCTTGCCCCGCGCACTACTTTTTCTGTATCTGGTTCTGTTGGTGTTCGTCCTGGATAACTACGAACATCGATTGCAAAGGCCTCTGTTTCACCTTCCACAAAGATAATAACAAGTCCCGATAATACTTGTAGCATTACCTCATCCATCGTTTTTACTTTACTTACTTGTTGATGGATAAGGCGATTTTCTAAAAGCTTAACTGTATCTTCTTCAACATCTTTTATTTCATTTGTATCTACTGCTTCTTCCAAAATGTGAATGAGGTAATTTGTATCACACAATCCATTTACAAATAATACACCGATTTCTTTATCAAGAATTTGAAACTTACGAATCCCGACATCAAATGTGACGCCAAGCCCAACTGTTTGTTTTAAATAATTTTCATTATCACTCAAGAAGGAAGAAATCGGAATATTAACTTTCTTCTGTTTCGTCATAAAACCCACTTCTTTCTAAAATTAATTGAATTGCTTTTTTGGTAATTGGTGATCCTCGCTCCCACTCATCATTTCCACACATTTTCCCTATATCACCAATTCCAACAATTACAGGCACATTTAATGCATCTAAACAATAAATCGTATCCCCATTAATTCTCCCAATTTCACCATCAGGAAGTCCAAATTTATCAACACCGTATTCTGTTAATCTGCCTTCTCGATCTACGCTGACATCTACACGCGCCCACTCCCAATGATGTGTATTAGATGCAACAGCTAAAATGCCAAGAACATCAATTTGTTTATGCATTGCCACATATTTTAACGCTTTTTCACCTGAACCTTCTCCTATAAATCCACTATCATCAAACATGACAAATACAGGGTCATATGGCGTTTGCATAATTAGCTCCACAATCTTTTTCCCTGTCAATTTCGTCGGATTACTTTGCGATGCTGAAATACACCTTCCGCCAAACTCCTTTGTTAACAGCTCAATTGCTCGCTTTGCATATTCATCTCCATCTGTCACCAAAATAACCCTTCGTCTCATTTGATTTATCCTTTCGGTTTACATATAAGTGCTACAAAAAATGCAAATAATATCGATGCTGAAATACCTGAAGAAGTCAAACTAAACATACCCATTCCAATTCCTAAGTAACCATGTTTTTCAGCCGCCTCTAGTGCTCCATGCAAAAGGGAATGTCCAAAGCTCGTTATCGGAACAGTTGCTCCAGCACCTGCAAATTTTATGAGCTTATCATATAGTCCAAAGCTATCTAAAACCGCTCCAATTACTACAAAAGTTGCCATCAAATGTGCAGGAGTTAATTTAGCAAAATCCAATAAAAGCTGTCCTACTACACAGATAGCTCCCCCAACGATGAACGCGTATACAAAATCCACAATTCACACCCCTTTTATCCTTTCAAATACAACGCCGTGTGCAATTGTCGGAATCGTTTCTTTTTGTTGTATCATAATCGGGCTTAACAACGCTCCTGTTGCAACTACAAAAATACGCTGTAAGTTTCCTTTTTTCATTTCTTGTAGTAAATGACCGTATGTTACAACTGCCGAACAGGCACAACCGCTTCCACCTGCAAAAACCTCTTCTTGATCCTTGTTATAAATCATTAATCCGCAGTCATTATATACATTTCCTAAGTCATACCCTTCCTCAAGTAAAAGTTGCTTCGTAATTGGTGCCCCAACACCTGATAAATCCCCTGTAACGATAAGATCATAATCAGCTGCACTTCTCCCTAAATCTTCAAAGTGCTGTTGAATCGTATGGGCAGCAGCAGGTGCCATTGCTGATCCCATATCAAAAGGATCTGTAATTCCTAAATCTTGCACTTTTCCAATGGTTGCAGCCGTTATTTTAATATTGCTCTGTTCTTTACTAATTAAAGCCGTCCCTGCCCCTGTAACAGTTGAAGTTGCTGAACCAGGTCTTTGCCCCCCGTATTCTGTCGGATAACGAAACTGCCGTTCTGCAGTTGCATTATGACTACTAACCGTAGCTATCACACGATTAGCAAAGCCTCCATCAATAAAGGCCGATCCAATCGCTAGTGTCTCCATTGATGTTGCACAAGCGCTGAACATTCCTAAAAAAGGAATCCCAAGCTCCCTCGCCACATAATTTGCTGTAACAGTTTGGTTTAATAAATCTCCCGCTAAAAAAAAATCAATTTGCGAAGGCTTTATATTCCCCTTTTGTATGACCTGCTGAATTGAATCATTCATCAATCTTCTTTCAGCAAGCTCCCAATTTTCTTCCTCACAATGCAAATCATCATATGAAATATCAAAACACTTTCCAAGAGGACCTTCCGCTTCTTTTGGACCGACAGCAGTACCTGTTGCATTCACAAATATATTATTTTGAAATACCCATGTTTGCTTCCCTGTCAATCTCATATCTAATCTCCTTTAAGACAACCAAAGTTTAAACGTATATCGAATTAGACCAACAATGTATGCTCCAACAACTCCAAATACAATTACACTTCCAGCAAGCTTAAACATATTTGTAGCAACTCCGAGTACAATTCCCTCACTACGGTGCTCCATTGCCGCACTTGCCATTGAATTTGCAAATCCAGTAACAGGAACTGCTGAACCAGCCCCTCCGAATTGACCGATTTTATCATATACACCAAATCCAGTTAATATGGCTGATAATAATACAAGTGTCGCTATCGTAGGATTCCCCGCATTTTGCTCATTAAAGTGAAAATAATACATATAAAATTTCATCAAGCATTCACCTACTGTACAAATCAGTCCACCTACAACAAAAGCTTTTACACAATTCATCACATAATTTGGCTTTGGATGATAATTTTTTACTTTATTTATGTAATCATCTTTTAATTTATTTTGGGCCATCTTGATACCTCCTATCTTGCAAAATAAATCCAATGAAATAAAGAGCCCATTACCTTTCCAAGTACAAGTGCAACGAGTAGAATGACAATTTTCCCATCTACGCCTACTCGTTTTGCTAATATAGGTAAAACATTCAATACCTCTGTCAAAGCCGCAGCAAGCATACCAATAAATGTTCCACAAAATAAGCCAAGTAAAACGAGCCAATACTGAGATGTTTGAAAGGTTATATCTCTTAAACTGCACCATGCTCCGGCCAAAGAACCACCAATTACGGCCCACTCAAAAAATTGAACCCGATGGCCACTCCTTGTTAACTGGGCTAAACGTGGGATTACACCAAGCACAGCTAAAAATGCCACATATCCCCCTCCAACTGCGATCCCACCAGCAAGCCCAATTACTATCACTACTCCATACTCAATCATCTGCGATTTGTTTTGCACTCTCTTTATTTTCATTGATCATGACATATTGATCGAGTGACTGTTGATACTGGAACATTTCCACTTCTAACGGACTTGGCTCTTCATTAATTCGTTTTTGAAACACATGATTAAAAAATAAGACCATCCCTAATCCCAGTCCTAAAGAATACGGAATTTGAAACAGGAGCGGTTTATAGTTGATTTCTCCCGTAATCATGTAATATAAGCGCCAGTGTACTTGCTGCATACTTACATCTTCATGAAAATAAATAATCGCAAGAGCCGCACCGACAAAAAGTAACATCCAAACCAATCCAAAGAAAATGGAGTGTACTTTCTTTTTTTCATAGACGATTTCTACAAGTGTTTGCCCAGGACCAAATAAATTAATTTGTATATGCTGCGTAGTTTGTTGAATCACTTGAATGATTTTCATCGCATCAATTACAACATGTGTTTTATCACGTTTTGTGATTTTATAGACAAGTTGCTTTTTTATTTTTTCTACTAAGCCAGAATCCCCAACTACTTGTGCAATATCTTCAATCTTCACCTCATATGAAGGGGATACTTGCAGACGATTTCGCATTTTGAGATAGATTGTTCGCTCCACTCCATTCACCTCTTTACTATTCCTCGTAGTTGTAGTATGGTTTCTGGAAAATTTTCTAATACAACTTTTTTTATAAAATGGAACTTTGCACGTTGGATTTTTAATGAATAATCACTCGGTGAATAAAGTAACTGTATTTTTTTAGAAGCGTTATTTTCATATTTTGAACTTTCAAGTGAGGTTTATTAAGGTTTCCTTTCCCCTCTATGACAAGTTTATACTTGAATTACATTCCTAATTTACATAATTATCAATAAATTACATAAATACTTCTGGGTGAATGAAATTTTTTGATTTTGGAAAGGATAACAACAGTAATATAAGATGCGATTTTTTCTTCTTCTCAATCTTATTTGAACTATCACTGGTTTCTAGTTCAAAGCAAAAAAATCGAATAGATGGCTATTCATCTATTCGATCTTTCATCTGTTTTAATATTTTCTTTTCAAGCCTTGATACTTGGACTTGTGAAATTCCAATTCGCTCTGCTACTTCTGATTGAGTTTGATCTTTATAATAGCGCAAATATACAATTAAGCGTTCACGCTCATCCAGTTCTCTAATTGCCTCTTTTAAAGCGATTTTATCAAACCATTTCGTTTCTGTTTGATCCGCGATTTGATCTAGTATCGTAATGGGATCTCCATCATTTTCATAAACTGTTTCATGTATGGATGATGGTGTGCGACTCGCTTCTTGCGCAAGAACAACTTCTTCTGGTGTCAACTCAAGCGCTTCTGCTACCTCATTAATCGTTGGAGCTCTTCCATATTCTTTAGAAAGCTCATCTTTCATCTTTCGAATCTTATTTCCAGTCTCCTTTAAAGAACGACTTACTTTCACGGATCCATCATCACGCAAAAATCGCTGTATTTCTCCAATAATCATTGGAACTGCATAGGTTGAGAATTTCACGTCGAAAGACAAATCAAATTTGTCTACCGATTTCAAGAGTCCAATACAGCCAATTTGAAATAAATCATCTGGTTCATATCCTCGATTGAGGAAACGTTGTACAACTGACCATACAAGACGCATATTACTTTGGACTATTGTATCTCTTGCTTGTTGGTCTCCATCTTGACTTTTTTGAATTAACGCTTTTAACTCGTGGTCCTTTAACTGAGGTTTCTTCTTCTCATTTCTGACCTCAATGTCCATAGGCAATTCTCCTTAATTGCATAGAGCGTTACTATTTGATAAGTATTTTGTCAAATGGATTGTTGTCCCGAAAGATTCATTTGAAATAACTTCTACTTCATCCATAAAATTTTCCATGATAGTAAATCCCATTCCGGAACGCTCTAATTCAGGTTTAGTTGTAAAAAGAGGTTGCCTTGCCTCATCTAAATTAAAAATGCCAACCCCTTCATCTCGAATCGTGAGTTTCACCATTGCTTCTTCCAAAATCACTGAAATGTAAACAACACCTTCTGCATTCCCTTCATACCCATGAATAATTGCATTTGTGACTGCTTCAGACACAACTGTTTTTATCTCTGTTAATTCCTCCATCGTTGGATCCAATTGTGCAATAAAAGCAGCAACTGTGACGCGAGCGAACGATTCATTTTGACTTAATGCTGAAAATTGAAGGTTCATTTCATTTCTCATTTATGCCACCCCCAATGTCGCGAGCGCATGCGCTTCACTTTCTTCTAAGCGAATGATTTTAAACAGACCTGACATTTCAAATAAACGCTTTACAGGAGGTGAGATTGCACAAACGACCATCTCCCCTCCTAAACCTTTAACATGCTTATATCTGCCTAATATAACACCAAGACCAGAACTGTCCATAAATGTTAGTTTTTCTAAACTTAGTACAATATGATGAACGCGATGCGTCTCAATCATATCCGTTACTTTTGCTCGCAACTCTTCAGCAGTATGATGATCTAATTCACCCGCTAGCCGAACACATAAGACATCACGCTTTACTTCTAAATGCATGGAAAGACTCACACGATTTCCTCCTTATGCTTAAACTTGACTCATTTACATAAGGTTTTCGTGAACATAAAATAAGAATCCTTCCTACTGACAAAAGAAGTACTATTTCGTCATAATGTGAATCTTTCAGCAATTATTCTACCTTTTTCATGCATGAGGGTAAGAAAGTAGTAATACCTTTGCTTCTATTTCGATGTTGAAAACATCCCTAAACTTCTTTTAAATAGTTCCCACCAGCTCGCTGCAGCAACATCTTCTTTCGCTACAATCGTTTGCTTTAATAAAACATCTTTATCTTTTTTTATAACAAGTGTACCGAGTGCATCACCTTTTTTAATTGGTGCTTTTACTTTCTTTTCAGCGATAACTTCCTGTTTTACCTTGTCCATATTCTCGCCTTTTTTCATCAGAAGAGATACGTTATCCGATGAAACTAAATCTACCTTTTCTTTCTTCCCTTTTCCTACTTTTACTGTTTGAATTTTTTCACCACGTTTATACAATTTTTTCGTTGTATATTGTCCAAATGCATAATCAAGGAGCTTTGTTACCTGGTTGTTACGTTCTTTTGATGTTGGCGCTCCCATGACAACAGAAATGACACGCATGCCATTTTTTTCAGCTGATGCTGTTAAACAATATTTTGCTTCTGTTGTAAAACCTGTTTTCACCCCATCTACCCCAGGATAAAAACGAACTAATTTATTCGTATTCACAAGCCAAAACTTTTTCTCTGTATTTTCACGTAAGTAATCTTCATACTTTCCTGTATATTTTCGAATGAGTGGATATTTCATCAACTCTTTCGCCATAATTGACATATCATATGCTGTTGAATAATGGTCTTTCGCTGGAAGACCCGTTGGATTTTGGAAATGTGTATTTTTCAATCCTAAATCCTTTGCTTTTTTATTCATCATGTTTACAAAGCCTTCTTCTGAACCAGCGATATGCTCAGCAACCGCAACAGATGCATCATTTCCCGATGCAATTGCAATCCCTTTTAGCATTTCATTCACTGTCATCTCTTCACCCGGCTCAAGAAAGATTTGTGAACCACCCATTGAAGCTGCATGTTCACTTGCTCTGACTTTATCCTCTAGTTTTAGTTTTCCCTTTTCAACTTGTTCCATGATAAGCAACATTGTCATAATCTTTGTCATACTAGCAGGCGGCAGTTTTTCATTTGGACTTTTCTCAAATAAGACTTTACCTGTATCTTGCTCAATAACAATTGCTGACGATGCTTCCTCCGCTAACTTCGGTGTCTTTTCTACTTCTGTTTTCTCAGACTGCGCTTTCTCAGATTGTGCAAAGCCAACTGAAACACTAGAAAATAGCAACATGAAACAAACAAGTATTCCAAAAACTCGCTTCATGACTAACCCTCCATTCTATATCAAACCTATTTTTTCCAAACAATATGTTTTTATACCATATTTTTCTATAAATTTGTGTTGACAAACAAATTTATCATATATATTGTATTAAGTGTATTACATCTAGTAGTACACTTAAATTTCATCAGGAAGGAGACATTGCTCTTGCACATTCAACTTGATCCAAGAAGCAGCACTCCGATATGGGAACAAATTGTTCAAAGTATAAAAGAACTCGTACTAAAAAGCATGTTAGCACCAAACGATAAACTACCATCTGTACGTGAACTTGCTTCACTTCTTGTCATTAATCCGAATACAGTAAGCAAAGCGTACCAAGAATTGGAACGACAAGGAATTATTGAAACACTGCGAGGAAAAGGTACATTTGTCTCTCAATCGATTACACCGACATGGGATGAAAGGAAAATTGCTATGGTCCAAAAACAATTTCACCAACTATTACTAGAAGCTTCTTATCTTGGAATTACGAAAGAAAAAATTCACGACTGGATAGACTCATACTATAAAGAACTGGGAGGGAATACAGATGCTGAAAGTGACGAACATCAAAAAAACAATTGATAACCAAGTCATTTTAGACAATATTTCTTTCACATTACAAAAAGGAAGTATTGTTGGATTACTCGGAAGGAACGGTGCGGGGAAAACCACTTTACTTCGGACGCTTGTTGGGATTTTAGATCCGGATGACGGAACTGTTACATATGATGATATGGATGTTCATAAACATCCAGAAATTAAGCAGAAGGTAGCTTATGTACCGGATTCTACTAATATACTGAATGGATATACGGTAAAAGAGATTGTGAAGTTTTATAAAGCAGTCTATACAGCATTTGACGAAAATTATTTTTATGAGCTATTAGAACGTTTTCATTTACCTAACAAACGTATTCGTAGCTATTCAAAAGGTATGAAGGCCTTACTTGCTATGATTTTAGCTTTTTCAGCTAAAGTAGAATACATCATTTTAGATGAACCAACAAACGGACTAGATCCTATTGTAAAAAGACAAATCTTACAATTTCTCGTTGAAGAAGTGGCAGAAAAAGAAATTACAATTTTCATCTCTACCCATCATTTAGACGAAGTTGAAAAAATTGCTGATACAATCATCATTTTAAAAAATCATACAATCGCTTCTGTCACAGCACTAGATGACACAAAGTCATGCTATGCAAAAATCCAAGTTGCTTATGAACGTTCTCTACCTCAAAAGCTAGAAAACTTAAGCAATATTAAAATATTAAACCAAACTGGAAAAGTATATACGATTTTAATCGAAGGAAACGTAGCTGCTACACTCGAAAAATTCCATAAAGAACAGCCACTGCTCATTGAGGAATTAACAATGTCACTTGAAGATGTATTCGTTACGACATTTGAGGGGGATGTTTATGTTTCATAAAGCATTATGGATGCAGAATTGGAAGCTTGGAAAATATGTAGTGTTCATATTCTTTATAAGCACTCTTTACTTTCTTCCCTATGAGTACCATCAAGCTGCCCAAGAACAACAACAACTCTTTTCTCATCCAGAACTTCTGGAAGACGGAAAATTTTATTATCACTATTCTTTTTATTCTTCTGATATCTTTTGGTTAGCGATTGTTATCATTGCTCTAGCATGCCTCTTAATTGGATGGGAACGGAGTAGCCAGTCGGGAAATATACTTATGGCAATGCCATTTAAACGACGTGATATTTTTCTATCAAAGTGGCTTTTCGGTACATTTTTTATTGTAGGATCCTTTCTCATAAATTGGGTTCTTATGTATTTCATTTATAAATCAACAATTCATTTTGAATATCAATCATTTGGTCCATTCCATCGATACTTTCTTTATGCCATTGTTTCTTATGTGGCAATCTATACCGCTTCTTTATGTATTGGGACATTTACCGGGAGTATCATTTCACAAAGTTTCTTCAGCATTACTTTTTGTGTAATCGGTATGGGATTCTTTTCACTTTTAATTTTCTCCTTCACAACTCATGTAGATGCGATAGATAAAAAAAATCATATGAAATACGAATCACTTTACACAATTGGTAAAAAAACAGACATTTCAGTTCCTATCATGCATTTTTCTATTAATTACAGTTATCATCCTAACTCCCAGCCAACCGATGATAACGAAAAAATTCCACAAGGGCCTGCTTATCATAGTTACTATTCCGCTAAAGCAATCCTTGTTCCACTCTTCTACACAATTTGTTGCTTATTTCTTGGTGTGTTTCTTTATACGAGATCACCGAACGAAAATAATAAGAAAATCTTTCTTTTTCAAAAATATCGTTCACTCTGGATATGGAGTGCGACGTTGTATTTTGCATTAATTGGGGGACAAATGCTAAACCATTTTGATTTGTTATTTAGTTACTATGTTGGTTTCTTTTTAGTTGGAACTATCACCTATTTTATATTATCACGACTTACAAACTATAAAGCCTTTTAAAGGAGAGATCCTATGTTTCAAAAAGCACTATGGCTACGTACATATCAACAAAGCAAATATATAATTTGGTTATTTTGGCTAGTAAGTTTCTTCGTACTATCATATAAATATTATTTAGCAGCAGCAGAACAACTAAACTATTTTCATGAGAATAATAAATGGAAATATATATTTCATTATCATTATAATCTTTCACTAATCGATCCCCTTATTATTCAAGGGAGTGTAATTATCGCTTTAGCTTGCGCCCTCATCGGATGGGAACGCCAAAATCAATCAAGTGATTTTCTATGGTCTATGCCATTTAAGCGTATACATCTATTTTTAACAAAATGGCTTTTTGGTGTGTGCAATATTATAGCAGTTGTCATAATTAACTGGGGGCTTTTTGCCATTATGAAAAAGACAACTTTTCATAATAAATATCAATTATTTTCACCTTTTCATACTTATTTTCTCTATATGCTTCTCATACTAATTGCTATTTACACACTTGCATTATGTATCGGCACAATTGCTGGTAATGTTGTTTCGCAAGGATTTCTTACTATTGCAATACTAGGTTTACCTTTTGTACTTCCTGCTCTTATTGTGGTATGTATTACTATGCACACAGGTGAAAATCCTACTACAAAGAATGAAATTTCGGATTCATATACAAACATACTAGAAATGGCAAGTATTCTTGGACCTGCACAAGGGTTTCATATTAACTTTGATTATGATCCACAGCGTGCTTATACCGATGTTGATGGAGTGCGCCATAATGAACCAAACTTTACTCACATTCCTTCAGCAAAGACGCTCATTGGTCCAATTGCAAACATCCTGATTTTATTACCTTTAAGTACGTACTTATATGTTAGATCTCCAAATGAACAAAATGGGAAATTTCTATTGTATCCAAAGCTCAAAAAATCGTTTATGATATGTTCCGTTATCTTGATTGGACTGTTCGGAGGAGTATTAGCAGGAAGTGGTGGGTCTCTGTTTAACTACTATGGTGGATTTTTTGGAGCCGGTATTGTTAGCTACTTCCTTTTATCACGTTTATTAAGATGGAAGTTTTCTTGGAATTTCAAATAACAAATAACCTCCTCACCCGAGGAGGTTATTTCACATTCTCTCTTCTTTTTCCGTACTCTTTCTCTTCTTTCATTCCAAATCCATCACCATTCTCTATCATTTGATCTGTCGGAGCTATAATACTTTCAGCAACTTTCCAATCTCCTTGTTCCTGCACAAACACTTGAAGAAAATAATTCATTCCATTTAATTGATATGGATTTTCTTTTTTCACTTCATAACGAACAGCAACGTAATACACTTGAACATTTTTATTTTCAAATTTAGAGACGTATTGAGATAACCTCGGGATGTAATGCGAAGCCTTTTCAAGTGAAAGTTGTTTTACTTTTACGAGAGAAGAATTTGTGACATTGCGCAGTGTATCTTGCTCACGAATATTATTACTATGGTGAAAAAGAATAGTATTCTGCATAGAACGAACCCATAATTTCGAATATAAAACGAGCTGATCACTCGCAATATAGTGCAGTTCTTTTTGAACAACTTGGATTGGTGTTTTTGCATAAATTAATGTGCTAGAGCATATAAAACTTCCAATAATAATTACGAATGAAACGATGTATTTCATTATTTTCCCTCCGATACTTTTTACTTAAAGTATTGGAGTTTCAAAATATTTTTATTCAAAAGAAAAAGGATAGGAAAGCACTTTGCCCCCCTACCCTCATTTATTGTAATTATAGTACGCGACCAAATAGTTCTAATACCATCTCAATCTCTTGATCGCTCCACCCTTTAAATTTTTCTTTATAGTATTCTTTACGTACAGCTTCAAGTTCTTGTGTAACTTCTTTTCCATGTTCTGTAATCTCCAAATACACAATACGACGGTCTGAATCAGAACGTTTTCTTGTTACAAAACCTTTTCTAACTAAACGATCTGTTACTGCTGTAATATGACTGGATGTTACGTTCACTTCACTAGCTATTTGCGAAGCCATTTGTGGGCTTTTCAAAAATAATGCACGCAATACAGAAAATTCATTATATGGCATATGCTCTGAAAAACGTGTATTAATATCATTTTGTAATAAACGTATCATCTTTCGAAATGATGTAGATAAATCTAAAATCAGTGCTTCTCTTTTTTCGCTCACTAGCCTCGACCCTTTTTTATCATATTTACACATATTATAATCTATAAATACCTACATTGTATATGCTTTCTTTCCTTTTGATTCTCAATTATGTAACTTTTTACATACAATTTTCTCTCTCTTTTGTTCATATACATATAGAAAGGATGGTGAGCAAAAATGCAAGTTGGCATGAATCCCTATTCACCCGATATCCGCAATGGAAAACAAGCAACTATTACTGTACAAGGAGAAGGAGTTATAAAAGCGAAACCAAATGTCGTTGTATTAACAATTGGTATTAGAACAGATAATAAAGATGTGAAACAAGCACAGGAGGAAAATGCAATCCAATCTAAACAATTACTTGCTGCACTTAAACAAATCGGTATCGCTGATAAGGATATAGAAACCATTTCCTATACAATTACTCCTCAATATGAATACGTAAACGAAAAAGCATTGTTACAAGGGTACCGAGTAGAGCATTTGTATGAAATTACCGTTTTAAATGTACAAAAAGCTGGGGAAGTATATGATATAGCCGTTACAAATGGAGCAAATGTAGCAAGAGGATTACGCTTCCGCATTTCCCATCCAAACGCTTACTATCAACAAGCACTATTACAAGCAGTCCAGCACGCTCAAGAAAAAGCTCGTACAATTGCGAGTTCGTATAATTTAAATATTAATCCCGTCCCACTTTCACTCGTTGAAGAATCAGCACAAACACCGCGTGAATTTATGTCTCAAGCTACTTTACACGCACAAGCTGCTCCTCCAATTCAATCTGGAGAACTAGAAATCATCTCTAATGTCCGTGCCATTTTCACATATTTATAGCACCAGTTACCTTTTAAGTAAACGTTCTCATTTTATTTATTGTAAAAAGATTATGTTCTGATATAATAAAGGACGGTGAGCTCTTTACAAAAGAGATATCACGGGTGGGAGAGGGATATGAAAAAGAAGGTTTAACATGAAAGGAATACTTGAAAGAACATTTAAATTAGACCTACACCATACATCACCAAAGCAAGAAATATTAGCTGGAGCAACATCATTTTTCACAATTGTTTATATTATGATTGTCAATGCTTCCATTTTATCAGATGCCGGCATTCCACTTGAAGCAGGAATTTTGGCAACTGTTTTTAGTTCATTTGTCGGATGTCTAATGATGGCATTTTGGGCAAATGCACCTGCTATTCTTGTACCCGGTATGGGTGTAAATGCATTCTTCACGTACACAGCTGTGCATACGCTTGGATTAAGTTGGCAAGAAGCATTAGCAGCTGTCTTTATCGCCGGTATTATTTTTGCAATCGCCGCGTTTACACCGATTGCTCGTACGCTTTCATTATCAATTCCAAAGTCATTAAAAGAAGCGATTACTGTCGGCATCGGTTTATTCTTAGCTTTCATTGGTTTGCAAAAAGGCGGTCTTGTCGTTTCGCATCCGAACACTGCTGTTGCATTAGGAAAATTAAGTAGTCCTGTTGTTTTGGCAACACTGCTTACTCTTATTGTGGCACTTGTGTTATTTATTCGTAACGTACGTGGGAACTTTTTATGGACGATTGCAATTGGAACCGGTATTGCATGGCTATTTGGTCTTGTTGATACAAGCCAAGTAGGAAATAGCTCATTTTCATTCGCTAACTACGGGGATGTGTTTGGTGCTATGTCATTTGGGAAACTTTCTTCCTTACCGTTTTGGATTGCAACATTTTCCTTAAGCATGGTGCTTATTTTTGAGAACATGGGACTTTTACACGGATTATTAGAAGATGACCGTAAATTTCCACGTGCTTATCAAGCAAATGCAATTTCAGCAATGACATGTGGTCTATTTGGCACAAGTCCTACCGTTTCAACAGTAGAAAGTGCCGCAGGTATTACAGCAGGCGGTAAAACAGGTCTGACGTCTATCATTACAGGGATGTTATTCTTTGCATCACTGTTTGCTCTTCCGTTTGTAAAATTAATTCCTGATAGTGCCATTGCACCAATCTTAATTATTATTGGCGGTCTAATGATTACAAACATTCAGGCAATCCCTCTAAACGACTTTTCAGAAGGATTTCCAGCGTTCTTAATTATCGTTATGATTCCGCTCACATATAGTATCGCTGATGGCATTGCGTTCGGATTTATTGCTTATCCTATTTTGAAGATTGCTCTTGGAAAGCATAAAGAAGTCGCACCGTCTATGTATATCATTACATGCCTATTCTTAGCCATGTTTGTGTTACATGCTATTGGCTAGAAAAAACGCCGGGGAATCCCCTCGGCGTTTTTTTACTTAAACCATCCTTTTTTATAGAACCAGGCCATCATTCCTCCACCAATTAACGCCATAATAACTAAACAAATAAAATAGCTATATTTCCCTGCTAACTCTGGCATATGCGCGAAGTTCATCCCATACACCCCTGCAATAAATGTTAATGGCATGAAGATGGTCGAGAAAACCGTTAATGTTTTCATAATATTGTTCATATGATGCGAATTCAATGAAAAATAGCTATCTCTAATATCAGCTGTTAATTCTCGGCTTGCTTCAATCATTTCAGAAAGCTTTAGTAAATGATCATGTATATCCTTAAAGTAAATTTCATGATCACTTACACCGTAAAACCGAGTTGAATTTAAAATACGATACAAGAGGTCACGCATCGGTATAATTGTACGTCTAAGCTTAGATAAGTCCGTACGAATATCGAATACTTCTTCTAGTACACGCCCTGCTGTATCCCCTGTTAAATTATCATCAATCGCATTTAAATGATCTTCAATATAATAAACAGGTGCAAAGTAGTCATCCACAATTTGGTCAATGATTGTATGTGCTACATGGAGGGGACTCTTCTTGATACGTTTCCTCTCGCCAAGCGTTGTCCACACTCTTTCAATCGCATTATTATGTGAAAAATGGAAAGAGACAATATAACAATCACTAACAAATAGATCGATCTCATGTGGCTCTAATCCATCTTCTCCAAATGCATGGAGAACTAAAAAGTTATATCCATCATAGAAATCCACTTTTGGTCTCTGTACATATTCTACACAATCTTCAATCGCAAGGGGATGGAACTTAAAATGTTTTTGTAAAATGTATGTATACTCTTCTTTTGTTGGCTTATATAAATCAAGCCAATACCATGCGATATCTTCTCGTCCTGTTTCTTCTAACGAAACATCGTATAATACTTCATCTTCTTTCGTTACTGCACAAATTTTAATCATAATTTCACCCATTATTATTATAAACAAAAAACAGTAAAAAAAGCCAAGGAGAAGGCTCCTTAGCTTTTTAACTTATTTCGTTACAATGCCATGCACGAGTTTCGGTGCATCAACATGGTCTTTCGCAATTTTCATGTTCTCATAAATTTTCGCTTTTACATCTTCTACATTTTCGCGATTCGCGTAAATCGTAACAAGTGAGTCACCTTTTTTCACGCTATCGCCCACTTTTTTGCGAAGCATAAGTCCAACAGCTAAATCAATCACAGATTCTTTCGTTGCACGGCCTGCCCCTAAAAGCATTGCTGCTGTTCCAATTTCATCTGCAACAATTTCAGATACGTATCCATCTTCTTTTGCCTCTACTTCAATTTTAAATTGTGCTTGTGGCAGTTTAGAAGGATCATCAACAACAGAAGCATCCCCGCCTTGCGCTGCCAGGAACGTTTTAAACGCTTCTAACGCTTTTCCATTGTTCATTACTTCGATTAGTTTTTCACGCGCATCTTCTAAAGAAGAAGCTTTTCCAGCAAGGTATACCATTTGACTTCCAAGTGTTAAACATAACTCTTCTAAGTCTTTTGGTCCTTTACCTTGTAATGTATCAATTGCCTCTTGTACTTCTAATGCATTACCAATTGCCTCGCCAAGCGGTTGGCTCATATCAGAAATAACTGCCATCGTTTTACGACCAACATTATTACCAATACGTACCATTGCTTCTGCTAAACGTTTTGCATCTTCATCCGTTTTCATAAATGCACCTGCACCTGTTTTTACATCAAGTACAATCGCATCTGCACCAGCAGCAATTTTTTTACTCATAATAGAGCTCGCAATAAGAGGGATCGAGTTTACTGTCGCTGTTACATCACGAAGTGCATATAACTTTTTATCAGCAGGTGTTAAGTTTCCACTTTGTCCGATAACTGCAATTTTATTTTCATTTACAAGACGAATAAATTCATCATTTTCAATTTCCACATGGAATCCTGGTACTGCTTCTAATTTATCGATTGTACCGCCTGTATGCCCTAATCCTCGACCAGACATTTTAGCAACTGGTACATCTAAAGCAGCCACTAATGGACCTAATACAAGCGTAGTTGTATCACCAACACCGCCCGTTGAATGCTTATCTACTTTTACTCCTTCAATCGCTGATAAGTCAATTGTATCGCCGCTATTCACCATTGCCATCGTTAAATCAGCACGCTCTTGATCATTCATATCTTGGAAGAAAATTGCCATTGCGAATGAGCTCATTTGATAATCTGGAATGTCACCATTTGTATAGCCTTCTACAATAAATTTCACTTCTTCTGTTGTTAATGCATGTCCATCACGTTTTTTGGCAATTAGGTCCACCATTCTCATTGTAAACTCACCCCTTCATTTGTTTTACAATTGCTTTTACTAATGCTAAGAAATTAGATTTCACACGTTCTGTCGTTTCAATTACTTCATCATGATGAAGTGGCTGATCTAAAATACCAGCTGCCATGTTTGAAATACAAGAAATTCCAAGTACTTTCATACCAGCATGGCGCGCTACAATAACTTCCGGTACAGTAGACATACCAACTGCATCTCCGCCAAGTGTACGAAGCATACGAATTTCAGCAGGTGTTTCGTATACAGGACCTGTCATTCCAACGTATACACCTTCTTGCACTTTAATATTTAAGTCTGCCGCAACTTGTTTTGCCATTTCGCGAAGCTCTTCCGTATACGATGTAGACATATCAGGGAAACGTACGCCCATTTCAGCATCATTTGGTCCGATTAATGGATTCGTACCCATGAAGTTAATATGGTCTGAAATTAACATAAGATCGCCTGGTTCAAATGATGTATTTACACCACCAGCTGCGTTTGTTACAACAACTGTTTCTACACCTAGTTCCTTCATAACACGAACTGGGAATGTTACTTTTTGCATGTCATATCCTTCGTAGAAATGGAAACGTCCTTGCATCGCAACTACAGTAACACCTTGAAGTGTACCAAATACAAGCTGCCCTGCATGACCTTCTACAGTTGATACTGGAAATTCAGGAATTTCGCAGTATGGTACTGTTACAGCATTTTCGATTTCATCTGCTAAGACACCTAGTCCAGATCCAAGGATAAGTCCTACTTGTGGTGTTTCTTGGAATTTCTCTTTTAAGTATGAAGCTGATTTTGTAATAAGTTCACGATTCATTATGTTGTCCCCCTTATTTCTTTAAGTTGTTTAAGAAACTTGTTCCGTATTCTGGCATTTTCACACCGAAGTTTTCTGCTACAGTCGCACCAATATCAGCAAATGTTTGGCGAAGTGTTAGTTCTTGTCCGCCGTCTTTCATGCTTGGGCTATATGCTAGTAATGGTACGTATTCACGTGTATGGTCAGTACCATGATGAATTGGATCATTACCATGATCTGCTGTAATGATTAATAAATCATCTTCTTTTAGTTTTTCAAATACTTCTGGAAGACGTGCATCATATTCTTGCAATGCTTCTCCGTATCCTTGAGGATCACGACGATGACCGAACATCGCATCAAAATCAACTAAATTCAAGAAGCTAAGACCTGTAAAGTCCATATTCAATGTATCTACAAGTTTATCCATTCCATCCATATTAGATTTTGTACGAAGAGATTCAGTTACGCCTTCCCCATCGTAAATATCAGAAATTTTACCAATTGCAATTACGTTATAATTGCTATCTTTTAGTTCGTTCATTACTGTACGACCAAATGGTTTTAATGCATAGTCATGACGGTTTGGTGTACGTGTGAAGTTTCCTGGTTCTCCAACGAATGGACGAGCAATAACGCGGCCCACCATATATTTTTCGTCCAGTGTTAACTCACGTGCAATTTTACAAATGTTATATAGCTCTTCAAGTGGTACTACTTCTTCATGAGCTGCGATTTGTAATACGCTATCAGCAGAAGTATACACGATCAAAGAACCTGTCTCCATTTGCTCTTGACCAAGTTCATCAAGAATCTCTGTTCCAGAAGCAGGTTTATTACCGATGATTTTGCGCCCTGTTTTTGCTTCTAACTCATCAAGTAACTCTTTTGGGAATCCTTCCGGGAACACTTGGAATGGTTTATCGATGTAAAGACCCATGATTTCCCAGTGGCCTGTCATTGTATCTTTACCAGTAGATTTTTCTTGCATTTTTGTATAGTAACCAAGTGGCTTCTCTACTTTAGAAATCCCTTTCATTTCACGAATATTACCAAGGCCTAATTTCACCATGTTTGGCATTTGTAATCCATTCATATGTTCAGCAATATGACCGATTGTATCAGAACCTACATCACCAAACTTTTCAGCATCTGGCGCTTCTCCGATTCCTACAGAGTCCATTACGACTAGGAAAATACGTTTATATTTATTCATAACTGCAACCTCCTATATGTTCAGTTCTACTTCTTGTAGTATGTTCAAAACGTTGTAAAGTGAAACTGTTATCAGTAAGAATTCTCTCGTTTCCCCACTAACTAAAACACTTGTTCAAGCCATTCTCCAACCCGCTTCGCTCTATTTTCAAACGAAGCAAAAAACTTTCCTGTTTTTTCTAAGTCAGATGTCAGACATCTCATACTGATATCATAACATGTTTACGCTTTCTTTTTAATACATTTTCGTAGAAATTCTTATTTTTGTCACACTTTCTATTGTAATCCATTCTGCACAGAAGTGCTAATGAAATTATGATATATTTCATTAACCTAAAGAAAAAAGCAGCTCTAAAGAGCCGCTCCTTATTTTACCTCTACTGTTTCTTCCTTATGTTCGTGAAGTTCACCTTTTCTCACATGAACCTTCACTTTATAAGCACCTGCGTCTTTAAACGTATGTTTGCTTTCATACTCGCCTTTATTACCTTCTTTTGCTGGAATAAACTCATGTTTTTCCACGCCGTCTTTCCAAATTTCAAGTTGTACTTCAGCTCCAGTTAATGCTTCTTCCTTTTGTTTCAAATGAACTTTCATTGTTGATTCAGCATTTGCTTTTACATCGCCAGCCATAAGGTGAATCATCGTATCACTCTTATGATCGCCATGTCCTGCCTCATGACCACCATTTTCTTTCTTCGTGTCCTCAACTTTTGCATTTCCTACAGCAATTTTTACTTCTGGCATAACATGCATTTCACGTGCATTTGTATGTGCAATAACATGATACACGCCGTCAGATGGGAATGTCTTCTCTACCGCATAAACACCTTTCCCTTTATGCTTACCGTTTAACATTTCATGTTTTTCTTCGCCATCTTTCCAAATTTCAAACTTCACATCGTCAGCATCCGTTACTTTTTCTTTTCCTTGCGTAACAAGTGCCTGTACTTCTGTTTTTTCATTTGGCTTAATTTCTTTCGGGTTTGTTTGAACTGCTACTTTAACTTCTTCAAGTTTCTCTTTTTTCGGCGCTTCTTCTTTCTTTGTATTACAACCAGCTAATGCTAGCATCGCAATAAATAACGTAATTATCAGTTTTTTCATTATCATTTCCTCCTTCATACTCTACTTAGTATAGAGGAAAAGACTAGTCGTATTCTAGCCTCCTGCTGAAAACAATATAAGAAATGTTTGTGAAGTTTTTGTGAAGTGCTTTTTTCTACTTATTTTCCATTTTCAAAATGCATTCTATAATTACTAGAATGCGAATCGTCAAAACTACCTAACTCTTACACTCCCGCCTTACATTACAATAAAAAAAGAGCATAATCATTATGCTCTCGGGTGAAACTGTTTATATACATCTTTTAATCTAGCTTTTGAAACATGCGTATAAATTTGTGTTGTTGAAATATCTGCATGTCCCAGCATTTCTTGTACAGCACGCAAATCCGCTCCATTTTCCAATAAGTGTGTCGCAAACGAATGACGCAAAGTATGCGGCGTAAGCTCTTTTTCTATATTCGCCTCTTTTGCTAGTCGTTTTAAAATTTTCCAAAAACCTTGGCGTGATAAGCGGTTTCCATGATGGTTCAAAAAAAGTGCATCTACTGTTTTTTTGCCCATCAATTCTTTTCTTCCCTTTTCAATATAGCGCTGAATTGCTTCCGTTGCTAAGCTTCCAAGCGGAATGATTCTTTCTTTATTCCCTTTTCCGACGCAGCGAACAAATCCCATTGTCAAATGAACATCCTCTAAATTTAGTGCAATTAATTCGGAAACACGTAGTCCTGTTGCATACAATAACTCTAGCATAGCCTTATCGCGAATACCGAATGCACTTGTCTCTTTTGGCGTTTGAAGCAATGCCTCTACCTCACTCACTGACAATACTTTCGGTAATTTCCGCTCACCTTGAGGTGTTTCAATATGTACAGATGGATCATGTTCTACCACTCGTTCACGAAGTAAAAACTGATGAAACGAACGAATAGAGGCAATGTGGCGTGCCAACGTTTTTGATGATTTTCCGTTCTCTTTTAAATACTGCAAAAAATTCACAATGTGTATCCTTGTCACTTCGTGAAATGTTTTGATTTGCTCGACATGTTGTAAATACTTCACATAACTTTTCAAATCACGCTCATAGGATACAACTGTATTTTTAGCTAACCCTTTTTCAACAATCATATAATGAATAAAATCTTTTAATTGATCTTCCAATCTGCACTACTCCCCATTTTCATAGAAAAAAATCATTCTATTTACGAAAGCATCTTTTGCTGGTTCCTCATTCCCTGATACTTTTTCTACTGTCTCTTCTTTTGGTTTTTCATAACGATGATAACTTTCATATTCTTCATTTATCCATAGTATAGCGAAATAAAACAAAATCGTACAACCTGTAAATAATAAAAATACTTTCATCCCATCAAAAGTTAATTTTAAAGCTCGGCGCATTGTAAACTCCTCCAAAATATATGTTATTACAACATATGCCAAGCTTTCTGCGATTTATACCTAAATTCAAATAAAAAAACCTCTTCCTAGCTAAATAGGAAAAGGTTATTTTTCATCCGTTTCATTTTCTTGACAATTTTTACAAATCCCATGGAAAGTTAAACGATGGTCTTTTACCTTAAAGCTCCAGTCTCGTTCTACTTTTTTCTCCACTTCACCAAGTAAATCCTCTTGAATTTCTTGTACAGCACCGCATTGTGTACAAATTAAATGATGATGGAAACGCTGTGCACCTTCTTGACGTAAGTCATAGCGTGAAACACCGTCTCCGAAGTTAATTTTATCAACAACTTTTAACTCAGATAATAACTCTAAAGTTCGATAGACGGTTGCTAGTCCGATCTCTGGCGACTTTTCTTTTACAAGGAGGTAAACATCTTCTGCGCTTAAATGATCTTCTTCATTTTCTAGCAGCACACGAACCGTTGCTTCACGTTGTGGTGTTAACTTATAGCTCGCTGCATGCAATTGCTTCTTAATTCGTTCAATTCTCTCTTCCATTCGGTACTACTCCCTCCTCGCCACTCTTACACCATTATATCAGAAGAAGGGCTTCTGTCAAAAGAAAAAACAATCAAAATAACTTGATAATTATTCTCAAGTAGTATTTATTTTTTATTAATAGACTCCACGACTTCTTTCATTAAAACTGGTGAAGCATACGCTTCAATACTAGAGGCAATTGCTAATATCACTCCAATGATTAGAAAAAAGCAAGTGTAACGTATTAACATCGGCAATAGCGGCTCGTTGATTTTTCGAATAAATTGATGCCTAATCATACGTAAAGAAAAACTTGCAGCAACTGTCGTCATTACAAGAAACGCTGGAATGATAATTAAATTTTGTGGCAACACGGATACAAATGCTAATAACAATCCATTCCAACCGTGCTGACTCACTAGAAAACCTACTGTAAACCCAACAACTATCCCTTTTAAAAATAATAAAATAAAGATCAGTGGTAATCCAATAATTGAAATACCTAACAGCCAAATAAATCCAATATATTTTAATTGTGAAAAGTAACTTTCTCGAAACATTTCACTCGCAATTGCAAATTCACCTTTGGAAACTTGTCCAAAAAATCGGTTCAAATAAAAAGATAAATCTTGCTTTTGATTCACCTGCAAACTATTTACAAGAATTGCCCCAAATAATACTCCCATCAATAATAAAACGGAAACAAATATGTAAAGCGAAGAATTGTCTTGGATATGAGAAATTACACGATTTTGCCAAGTTTTTCGTAACATTTTTCTTCCCTCCGTTCACACTCTTACTAAAATGTATGAAAGAAAGAAAAAAGTATGACGAATTAACATTGAAATTCCGCTCTACTTTGCTAAACTTAAAAGTAGAGAATAGGAGGGATTTTGCTTGAAACCATTATTATTAGATTTTCCAACATTATTTCAAACTGAGCGCCTACAAGTACGCAAACCATTCCCAGGTGATGGAACAGAGGTGTATGAAGCAATTCAAGCTTCTGTAGAAGACTTACAACCTTGGATGTCCATTACATCTGAAACAGAAGAAAGTGCTGAGGAAATAGTTCGGGAAGCTCATGGACAATTTTTACTTCGTGAAACATTAGCTTTTCACTTATATGATAAAGTATCTGGTACGTTTATTGGAGCTCTTACCCTTCATCCAGAAAACTGGGATATTCCAAAATTTTCACTTCGTTTCTGGTTACATAGCACTTATACAAAACAAGGTTATATGACAGAAGCAGTAAAAGGCGCTGTCCAGTTTGCTTTTGATAAACTTGGTGCGAGACGACTTGAAATTCGCTGTGATGCTACAAATGTAAATGCATGTGCCTTAGCAGAACGTCTTGAGTTTATTTTAGAAGGTACACTAGAAAACGACTTTCTTGCTCCAGACGGTAGCTTACGTGACACACGCGTATACGCCAAAATTAATTAAAACACTCGCCTTGGGCGAGTGTTTATTTTTGTAATTGCAAGTATTGCACAGCGAACATAGTCTTTGCATCATGGATACGTTGATTTTTCATAAGTTCAACTGCTTCTTCTAATGAAACTTCCATTAATTCCACAAACTCATCTTCATCTAAAGCTGCTTTATTTTCCTTTTTCTTCAATCCAGTTGCTTTGTATACATATAGAATTTCATCCGCAAAACCAGGTGATGTATAGAAAGATGTAACAAATTCCATTTTGTCACATACATACCCTGTCTCTTCTTCTAATTCACGAGCCGCTGTTACCTCTGGCTTTTCTCCAGGCTCTAATTTTCCAGCAGGAATTTCTACAATCTCTTTTTCTAATGCTTTACGGTACTGCTCAACAAGCACGATTTTCTTTTCATCTGTCACAGCAATTATAGCAACCGCACCAGGATGATTGACAATCTCACGTTTACTCACTTCTCCATTTGGCAATACTACATCATCAACACGAACTTTAATAACTTTCCCATCAAAAATTGGTTCGGTTGCAATCGTTCTCTCTGCAAGATTACTCACAATATTTCATCTCCCTATTCTATTTCCTACTTGTTCTTCATACATTTTACCACACTGAAAGGAGCGTGATAAAAATGAAAGTATATATTTTACCAAATCGTATCACGTTGGTCGGAAAGGCTTGGCAAATTCGGCATCAGCTAAAGCAATACGGAAAAGAGTATAAAACTGTAAAAGAATGGATTACAGCAAACGAAAAGTAAACATTTGTCAACCTTCTTCTGCTTTCGTACAATACAAGTAAGGAGGTTGGCCTATGAAAAAACGTCAATTAGGAAACTCAGATTTATATGTTACTGAAATGGGACTCGGTTGTATGTCCCTTGGCACCAATGAACATGAAGCGATCCGCATCATCCATGAAGCAATGGATTTAGGAATTAATTTTTTTGATACAGCAGACTTATACAATTATGGATTAAATGAAGAATTTGTTGGAAAAGCTCTTAAGGAAAAACGCGATCAAATTGTTCTTACAACGAAAGTAGGAAACCACTGGATTGAGGAGAAAAACGGCTGGTCTTGGGACCCTTCTAAAGCTTATATAAAAGCAGAGGTAAAAGAAAGTTTACGCCGCCTGCAAACGGATTATATTGATTTATATCAACTTCACGGCGGTACAATCGAAGATCCTATCGATGAAACAATCGAAGCATTTGAAGAATTAAAACAAGAAGGTGTGATTCGTCATTACGGAATTTCTTCTATCCGTCCAAACGTCATTCGTGAATATGCAAAACGTTCTAATATCGTTAGTGTATTGATGGAATATAGTCTTTTAAATCGCCAGCCTGAAGAATGGTTTCCACTACTTCAGGAGCATCAAATTAGCATCATTGCACGAGGACCACTTGCGAAAGGATTGTTAACTGATAACAATGAAAGAAAGATAGAAAAAGTGAAAGAAAAAGATTATCTTTCTTATTCTTATGATGAGTTAATAAAAACATTAACTACTGTAAAAGAAATTACAAAGGAACGTTCGTTAACTGAAACAGCTCTTCAATATTGTTTACATGACCCGATTGTGGCAGCTGTTATTCCTGGCGCTAGCTCCATCCAGCAACTACAAGAAAATGTACAAGCTAACAATCAATCTCCATTAACAACTGAAGAATATAAACAAATTCAAGCAGCTGTTAAATGCGATACATACACATTACACCGATAAAAAATGCTACCGTAATCGGTAGCGTTTTTTTACATCGTATCGTATTTATCAGGATTTGTTCCAACATGTAAATTGCGATCAAGCGTATCAATTTGTTTGATTTCTTCTTCTGTTAATGAAAAATCAAAAATAGTAAAGTTCTCTTGAATACGCGATGGTGTAACAGATTTAGGGATTGTTACAATGCCACTTTGAATATCCCAGCGTAAAATAATTTGAGCAGGCGTTTTTTCATACTTTTTAGCAATTTCTTGAATAATCGGATGCTGAAATACTTCGCCGCCTCTCATTAACGGGCTCCATGCTTCCATTTGAATTTGTTCATTTTGACAAAAATCACGTAATTCAAACTGTGCAAGCATCGGATGAAGCTCTACTTGGTTCACCATCGGCTTCACATTACAACTTGGCAACAACTGTTCTAAATGGTGCTGATGAAAATTTGAAACACCAATTGCACGTACTTTTCCTTCTTCATATAATTTCTCAAGGGCACGATATGTATCTATGTATTTCCCTCTTATTGGCCAGTGAATCAAATATAAATCCACATAATCCATTTGTAATTCCTTCAAACTTTTGTCAAATGCTTGAAGTGTTGCTTCATAGCCTTGATCGTCATTCCATACTTTTGTCGTAATAAACAATTCTTCACGTGCGATTCCTGATTCACGAATCGCTTCTCCGACACCGCTTTCATTTTCATATACAGTCGCTGTATCAATAGAGCGATATCCAACTTCTAAAGCTGTTTTTACCGCTTGCTTTACTTCTTCTCCCTCTTTTGCTTTATATACACCTAAACCAAGCATCGGCATTTTCACGCCATTATGAAGTGTAGTTGTTGGAATATACATGATAGGCCGTTCCTCCTTCTTCTCTCCTGCGAATTCTATAGACAGGGTGCCGCTAAATTTTATAACCGTCACTTTATTTGAACAAGATTCTTGAAAAAAGTCAAAAAATATATACAGTTAACATAATAATTTTATTAAATAAGACTGTTTCATCTTATAGCTTTTGTAAAAACTCCTCTATTTCAGCTGAAGATTTGAAAATAACAATATTTTTCTCAGCAGATACAGCTTGTATTTTCCCCAAAATAGCAGGTCGTTTCACTTTTGGATACGTCCATACCCACTTCAAGAACTCAAAATCTAATTGTTCTTCACACCCTTCTCCCATATCAGGGCGTGTTTTATTATGATATTGTATCCTTCTTTTTATTACGCGATATAAACATTGTATTCTTGGCAAATCAATAAAGATAATGGTATCAGCTGCCTCTAATCGTATATCCATTGTAAATCCATAGTTTCCATCGATAATCCAAGCTTCCTGCGTTACTAATTCTTTTTGTACCTGTATTTGTTCTTCGCGACTTGCTAGCACCCAATCTTTTTTCCAATAGAGTGCATCAAGATGAAATACTGGAAGTTGTAGTATCTCCCCTAATCGCCGTGAAAAAGTTGATTTTCCAGCTCCCCCAGAACCAATAATCATAATCTTTCTCATCTCTTCTCTCCCCTTGCAAAAAATAACGCAAGCTTACTCGCTTCCGTTATTTTTTCTCCACTCAAGTGCTTTCTCATCAATGTTACGCACGAAGTCATTCTTTCCTTCTGTATATTGATCTCCATCATATGTGAATTTTTCTGCTAAATCTTTTTTCAATGCCGCATATACCTCTGCCTCTTCACAGTGTGCCATCATATAATCGCGAAATGCTAAATGACGTGTAATTTCCGGATTTCCTGTTCCGAAAACATGTAAATGATACGATCGTTTTTCTTCTGTTCCATGAATAAAAAAGCGGCGACCCGGGTGAACTGTACCCTATAAAATGGACAGTTTAATAAAAAGACCTTTAAAAATTAGGCACTTAAAAGATGGTTCCGGTA